>JAAYXC010000031.1 GCA_012516115.1 Bacillota bacterium
CCCCAGACGATCCCCGCAGGCGATGAAGTGGCCGTGAACGTCCTGGTGCGCAACAATACCTCCGCCGCGGCCAACAACGTACCGGTGAGGCTGGAGCGGTACGCGGACGGCGGGTGGAAGACCCTCTCCATGCTCTCCGTCACCGTGCCCGGTGACCAGTGGACTTTCGCCACCTTCAGTTGGGATTCCCGGGGGCACGTGGGCCGGAACCGATTCAGGGTGATAGTGGCCCCCGAATACCGGTTCTATGAGCGGCACAAGGCCAATAACCTCGCCGAAAAGGAGCTCGTGGTCGAACCGGCCGTGCTGCCCGATCTCGCGGTGACTTCTGGATCCATTGCCGTCCATCCCCGGCCGGCCGCCCGGGACGGAGTTTATGCGTTACAGGCCGAGATCGGAAATCTCCGCCCGGCCGGGGTAAAGAACGTCCCGGTGAGCTTTTATCGCGGCCACCCCATGGCCGGCGGGGTGCTCATCGGTGAGGCGACCGTCGACGTGGCGGGCGGCGGGAGCACCATCGCCGAAGTGGCCTGGGATACGGCCGGGCTTATGGGCTGGCAGGCGATCTACGTCTGGGTCGATCCCTTAAATACAGTGACGGAATATGATGATTGCAACAACCTGGCCGCGGCCGCGTTCCGGCTGCGCTCGAGCGCGCCGTATCAACCCCAGAACTTACGGGCCGAGGCGGTCTTGAACGACGTGGACCTCGCCTGGGATCCGGTGGACCGGCCGGACGTCATAGGTTATGTACTCTACCGGGATGGATTGCTCATCAATCCCCCGACTACGGCCGTAAGGGGCGAGGCGCGGGCTTCTAGTCAGTATTCTTCCTCCTATGCCGCGGGGAAGGCCGCCGACGGCAATACCGGTACCTATTGGCTGAGTGGTTCTTTCACCGGCGCCCAGTGGTTCGAAGAGGAATTCGCCGCCATCCAGTTCATCGAGGAAATAGAGATCGCCTGGCAGACCGGTTACATCGGCCGCGACTACCAGATCCAGGTCTGGGACGGCGCCCGCTATGAGACCGTGCTCGGCGTCACGGGGAACACCGCGACGGTGAGGATACACAAGCTGGCCGAAGCCGGCCTGGCGGTAAAACGTTACCGGATCCTCATCACCAGATCCAATGCCGGTTACGTGGGGATCGCCGAAGTGAGACTGAAGGCCAGGGCGGTCATAACGGAGTCGGAGTACGTCGATGCCGGCCTCAAAAGCGGTGACTATTACTACACCGTGGCCTCCCTCAACGGGCAGGGAGAAGAGAGCCTGCCCTCGGCGGCCGCGGTCGTAACCGTGCTGCCTCCGGCCGGACCCGCGAGTTTCACGGCCCGGGTCCAGGGGCCGGACGTCCTTCTTTCCTGGGGACCGAGTTCGGATCCGGATCTTCTCGGCTATTACCTGCGCCGGGACGGCATGCTTCTCGGCGGCACCGAACCGGCGGCGGGAACGGCCTCGGCCTGCGGCTATTATTCTTCGTCGTATACACCGGAGAAGGCCCTGGACGGGAACGAAGCGACCTTTTGGTACCTGAGTTCTCTACCGTCGGATACCTGGTGGCAGATGACCATCCCGGCCAAGCGGTACCTCTCGGCGATCACCATCAACTGGCGGTACCAGCCGCAGGATTTTCAAATCCTGGGATGGCAGAACGGCGCCTGGCTCGTCATCGCCGAAATCAATAATAATACCAAGACCACCACGACTTATTACTTCGAGGAAAGACCTAAAGTCGAAGCGATCAGGATTAAGATCACCAAGTCGTCCTATGGATATGTGGGAATAAACGAAGTTGCCTTAACGGTCCAGAAACGCTTAACCGAGTGCTCCTATCTCGACGAGAACCTGAAGGCCGGATCCTATTCTTACTCGTTGACCGCGGAGAACGGCCTCTTCTGCGAGAGCGAACCCGTGCGGGTAGAGGCGGCGGTCTTGCCCCCGGCGCCGCCCTTCGCCCTCCAGGCGGAAGTCGCCGGGGGGGAGGTGGTCTTAAGCTGGTCGCACGAGCAGACTCCGGGCCTGGCGGGTTATCTCATCTTCCGTAACGGGGCCATCGTCAACCGGAATCAGCTTGCCGACTGTATCTCTTCCGGAACGGTCTCGGCCTCCTCAAGGTACTCCGATACCTATGCCCCGGCCAAGGCCGCGGACGGGAATACCGGTACTTACTGGCTTTCGGCCGGTTCCGGTTATCCCGCCTGGTTCGAGGTTACCTTTAGGGAACCCAAGATTCTGGCTGGCCTCCGCCTTCTCTGGCACGCCAGTTACTACGGCCG
>JAAYXC010000210.1 GCA_012516115.1 Bacillota bacterium
CTTCTTCGGGCAACTCCACCGGCAGGACT
Source organism: Bacillota bacterium (assembly GCA_012516115.1). Taxonomy (GTDB): domain Bacteria; phylum Bacillota; class UBA4882; order JAAYXC01; family JAAYXC01; genus JAAYXC01. The sequence goes on from JAAYXC010000210.1 coordinate 30, forward strand.
TCCGGGCAACCGTTATGAAGGGCGGTGATGATGGTGGTGGTGGCCCGCAGAACGTCGATCACCACCGCCGTGCGGCCGAGAAGGTTTCCCAGACCGAAAGGTAAAAAGGCCACATCCAGTTCCACTGAACTTACCCCCTTCTTTTCTTCGTCGCAGCTATATCCTTTGAAACGGCGGAAACGGGTTTGGCGGTTAACTCTTTTTCCACCAGAGCCCGTAAGGCCTCGCGGTCCGGCTGCCAATAAGGGCCCAGGAAATTTCCCGGCACGGTGAAAGCGACCATCTCGCTGCCGGAGGCCAGATCCTCGGCGAAACGACGAAGACGGTAAAGATCGAGGAGGCCGAGATCGGTCCGGATATACTCCTTTTTCAGGCGATATAATTCCAGTAGTCTTGTCCAGAGCCGTTCCTTTTTGGCCTTCTCGAAGACCGCCCGGAGAAGTCGCTGCTGGCGGGCGACGCGGGCGAGGTCGCCCATGGGATCGCGGCGGTAACGGACGAAACCCAAGGCCTGACGGCCGTTAAGCGTCTGCCGGCCTTTTTGCAGATCGATCACGAGCCCCTGGGAGCGGTCGCGATAATACATCCGCTTATCCACCTCGACTTCCACCCCGCCCAGGAGATCGATGATCTCTTCGAAGGCGCGAAAGTCGATGGCGAGGTAACGGTGGACCGTAAGCCCGGTCAACTCTTCCACCTTCCGGCGGACCAAAGCCACCCCCCCGTAGGTCAGGGCGGCGTTGATGCGGTCCTCGCCCCGGTCGGGGTAGGTGACGAGGGTATCCCGGGGAATGGAAAGGATCTTCACCCGTTCCTCCTCCGGATCGCAGGAAACGAGCAGCAAAACATCGGCCCGTACTTCGCCGTTCCCTGGCGAAGGCGCGTCCATGCCCAGGACCAGGATGTTGGTCCGCTCCGTGAGTTTGACCTCCTGGCCCGTAGCGGGATGCCGCGCGGGACGCCAGCGGGGCCAGAGCCAAAACAGGACCACCGCCCCCAAGCCGAGGAGGAAACCGACAAGCAAAAGCCCATGGAAGATCTTCCCCGTTCTCCTGGCCGGCAATCTCTTCATCTTCTTTCGTCCCGGTAATCAAAGGGGCGACCGCTCAGGCCGCCCCTCGGTCTCGCCGTCCCTGATCCGTTTTATCAGAAACTGAACCCGGCCGTCAAGACCGCCATCTCCAAACCCAGTCCTTCATCGGCCACCGCGGCCAGATCCAGACCCACCGGTCCGAGTTTGAACCCCAGCCCCGCCGTGTAGTTGGTGGCCGCCAGGTCGGCGTCGAAGACGGCCCCTGCGCGGAGCTTCATGACGAGCAGACCGTATTCGAGCCCGATCCGGTACGCGGTGATCCCTTCGCCGCACGGGGAATCGACCTGGAAGGCGATGAGGGTCCCAAGGAGCGGCGGTTTGACCGCCAGGCCGAGATGGGCCACGGTCTGCAGATCTTCCTCGGTGGTGGTCGGGGTTCCTTTCACCCAGTCACCGACGATAGGATCATAGTCATAAGGCGTTTTTTCCCAGTTTATCCGGGCGTAAACGTTCTCCAGGTTCAACCCGACCCGGAAGAATTCCCCCAGGTGGAAGAGGGCGCCGACGTCAAAGCCGTAACCGTTGCCCAGACTCTCATCGTAATGGCCGCTCCCCGCGCTGGTGCTCTTCGTGGCCGAAAAAGAAAGCTCTTTGCCGTAGAATCCTTTCAGATTGGCCCCCAGGGCGAAGACATCGCCGAAGCGATGGGCCATGGTCACCAAGCCCGTACCGAGAACCTTCACATCACCCGTGCTGGTGGTGGTGTCTCCGGTCTGGGTATAGCTCGTCTCCGCCTCGGCCGCGAAGAGCACCGAGACACCCACCCCGCGGGAAAGGGCGCCGAGGAGGCCGTTGATCTGGAGCTCCGTATTACCCAGATTCGGCGGGAACTCCTCGCCGATGGAGGTCTGAAGCTCCGTCCAGTCCCCTCCTGCCCCGAAACTCGGCGTAATGGCGAGGATCTTGAACTGGGCGATCCCGGCCGGGTTCCAGTACGCGGCGGTACCGTCGTCGGCCACGGCCACATAAGCACCGGCCATACCCATGGCCCGGGCTCCCGGTCCGAGGTCGGCGGCCAGAGCCCCCGAGGTCACCCCGAGAACGAAAAGGAAAGCCAGACTCAGCACAAGCATGAAACGTCGCCATACCATCCTTGACCATCTCCTTTCGGCGGCGACCTTCTCTTAAATAATATCGGAAACCGGCCAGCCCGAACTTCACCCCATCTGGGCGGCGGGAGACGGGCACCTGACTCCCTTCCAGGCCGTTATAACGAATTCGAACCCGATCTTCGGCCATCATGCGCCTCGTCAGGGAGAACCGTGGCTTGTTCCGTCCCGTTCATTATTAGTCGCCCTTTCCCTTTTACCTGCTTTCAGATTGCTGGATGACCACGGAAGGCCCGGGAAAAAAGCGCGCCTCCCGCGCCGGAGGAGATGCGGAGGCGGTATGGGAGGAATTGCCGGCGATTCCGTCGAAACTTAATCCGGAGGTGAACCTCCCATGCCCATCAGACCCACTTTCTTCGCCATCTGCGAGGACGTCAGGCTTGAGATCGGCGGTCGCGTCACCGTCGTCGGCCTCTTCGATACCCTGGCCCTGCCCGCCATCCCGGGCGGCGCCAACCTCTGCGTCACCACCCGCTGGTGCGCCAGCGGGCCCACCAGCGCCCTGGTCTCCCTCTTTATGCTCACCCCGGATA
>JAAYXC010000211.1 GCA_012516115.1 Bacillota bacterium
GGATGGGGCTTTCCTGCCTCTACGACCGGTTCCCGACCGATCTTTTGCCCCTTACCCGGAGGATCCGCGCGGCGTTGGCCGCGTTCGGTCCGCCCGGCGAGTGGGCCTGGACGGTTCGCGGCCGCGGCCGCGGCCGGATGGGAGAAGAGGTCTGGCGGATGATGTGGACCCGGGTCCTGAGGGCCATGGCCGCCGTAAGGCGGGATGCAGGAGAAAACGCCTGGCTGATTGCGGCCTACAGCCCCCTCTTGCCGTTGCCGGCCGGGGCCACCGGCAATCTCGCCCTCTCTTTGTCTTATGAAAAGTCGACCTGGATCGTCACCCTCTCCCACCCCGGCCCGGTGGAGAGTTTTTGAACTCGCCACTTATTTCCGGAAGGAATAGCTTTTTTCCCTGTCGAATTCCGCGGTAGCAAAAGGGCGAAAGACCTGAGAAAGGAGCGGAGGCTCGATGCGTGTTCGTCGACTTTTGATCTTTTTGATGATGGCAGTGTTTTTCCTGGCCTGTCCGCGCCAGGCGGTGGCCTACGGTCGTTTCGGGGCCAGCGACCTGATGTACATACCGACCAGCGGGACGCTCAACCAGGATGTCTACGGTCTGTACCTGACTTTCTCCTCCGGCGGGGCCGTTTTAGGCGGAGACCTGGGACTGATACCCAACCTCGAACTCGGGGCGGTGGTCTTCATCTATGAAGGACAAGAAGACGCTTCGCTCCGGGACAAATACCATCTTCTCCAAGAAAAGCGGGACGGTTTCGGGTTGGCCGTGGGTATCGAGGATATAGGCGATGGGGTCATCTCGCCTTACCTGGTGGCCGGGAAGACCCTGACCCCCGGGCTCCAAGGGTATCTGGGGTTCGGCGGCGGGGAAATCGCCGGCATCTTCTTCGGTTTGAACAAAAGCTTCTCCGGCCGTCAAGAAGGGTCCATCTTCGTGGAATACGATTCCTCACACCTTAATCTGGGGGCCCGCTTAAAACTCCAGGCCAACTTAGGGTTGGACGTGGGGATCATCGATCTGGAAACCCTGGTGGTGGGCCTCTCTTACCTGGGTACTTTTTAGCGCGAGGCATCATCCGAAGGAAGGCAGGGGAGGAGGCGAAGAAGCTCCTTCCCTTTTTTTTCGTGCTCGTGTTAAAATTAGCGCAGAAAGGCGGGCGATGGGTTGGCCGGATTGGTGGAAGGGTTTCTCCAAGGCGTCGAGCGGGCGGTGAATCTCCCCGAGCTTTTGGGCCTGCTGTCTCTGGCCGGTTTGGCGGAGGTTTTCTTCCCTCCCTTTCCCGGCGATACGGTCCTGGCCCTCGGCGGATTCATGGCCGGCCGGCGGCGTTTTTCCCTCATCTGGCCGCTTTTGGCCGCCTGGAGCGGGACTTTTCTGGCCGGACTTTTGCTTTATCTGGCCGGCAGGTATGGAGGCCGCCCCCTTTTATCCCGGCCTTTCTTCGCCCGTCTCTTGCCCGCACCCTTGCGGGTCCGCGTCGAGGAATGGTTCGCCCGTTACGGTCTCTGGATCCTCTGCGGGTCGCGGTTTCTTCCCGTAGTGCGCTCGGGCCTCGCCCTGGCCGCGGGCATAGCCGGTCTCCCACCGGGTCGGGCCCTAACCGCTCTAGCCCTGGGGGCCGCGTTCTTCGATTCACTCCTGGTGGTGGGTGGGTATTTGCTGGGCGAACGTTGGCGCCTTCTAACCTCTTTCTCTTGGTTGCTCGGAGGGGCTCTCGGGTTGGCGGCGGTGGCGATCCTGGGCTGGCGCTTGCTGGTGAGGAGGCGGGCGCGGTTATGAGGGGTAGAGGAAAGTATATATGTCGTGAATGCGGCTATGAGTCCGTGGGTTGGCTCGGCCGGTGCCCTGGGTGCGGGGCCTGGAACACCCTGATCGCCGAAGTCCTCCCTTCGGAGGAGGAAGGGCGGAAGGGTGTTTCTTCTCCCCCACCGGTGCCGATCGGCAGCATCATCCCACCCACCGAAGGACGGCTGGAGAGCGCC
>JAAYXC010000212.1 GCA_012516115.1 Bacillota bacterium
GGTACGGAGACGTGCCTGTTCTTTTCGTTTGGCCGTCCGCCAGGAATCTTCTTCCGGCGGGCTGAACCCGATGTTTTTAAAAGAACGGCAGGGGAGGGCCAGGAAGGCGGCCAGGCCGATCAGGTTTCTCCCGGCGGCGGTCAAAAGGGGGAAAGTGAGCCCTTCCCCTAAGATCAACAGGGGGAGTAGGGACCCCAGGGAGAAGCCCACCGCCGCGGCCAGGCGGCCGTAGCGGTGGACCATCCCGGCCAGCAGACCACCCAGGGCCCACCCGAGGAGCAAAGGCCAGGAGGTAAAAGATTGCCATCCGGGAAGGAGAAAGAAGAGGAGGCCCATCCCCGCGCCGAGCCCAGGACCGCCGAGATAACCGGCCAGGACGATCAGAAAACACGCGGCGAGGGAGGCCAGGTTAATTTCGAAGAGGTTAACCCGGGCCAGGGCCACGGTGGCCAGAACCAGGGGGGTCAAGGCCAAAAAAAGGTCTTCCTCTCCTCCGTAAGCGAAGACGCTCTTTTGACGGAGGAAGGGGAGGGCGCGGAGAAAGACAAAGCCCAAAAGGAACACGGCCCCGCTTTCGGCCGCAAGTAGGAGCCATGGGAAGCCGGGCCAGGACCGGCGGAAGAAATGGAAAACAAAGTGGCCGATAAAGGTCAAAGCCGCAGTGGCAAGGAAAAAGAGGAGGGGTCTTTTCTTTTTTCCCCCTCGACGCTGACCGACCAAGAGAAGGAGAAGAAGGGGAGGAAGGACGACCAGGGCGAGGGTGGGAGTTTTGGAAGAGATGAGGCTTAGCATGAGGGCTACGAAGTACCAGGGGAGATGATCGAGGCCGGAGACGGCCATGGCGGCGAAGAAGGCCACTCCGGCCGGAACGATCTCCAGCGAGAGAAAAGCCCGGGATAAGAGGAGGGTGAGAGGGGTTAAGACGAGGAGTTCGCGCCAGCGATCGTTTCTTTTACCGGTAGGTGATCCCGCCACGCGGCGTTTTCCACTCGGCCCCGTCCGTCTCGGGTTAGAGGGTTCAGGATGGGCCGAGGGGGTTTTGCACCCTTGCAAAGCTACTTCGGCCACCGGAAGAACGCCCCTTTCGACCTTGTTTCCCACTTGACATCCGGGGGAGATATGACCGGTACGGTAAAAGCCGTTCAACCCAAAGTATAACACAGGGATGACAATATGTGTGTCGATTGGTGAAAGGTGACGACATCGAAAATTCGTGTTTTAAGTGGATTTTTAAGGGGGAAACGGCACGATTCGTCCTCGCGGGGAAAGGTCTGCCGTCGGGACGCGAGGGGAATCCCGGCCCGGAAGGGCCCAGGGAGAGGTAGAATCGTTTTTCGTCCCGTGGTTCTTTTTTTACGGTTCGCCCGGGAACCAGGATTTTACCGGAATTTCACGTAGGATGTTTTATGGGCTTTGCCCAACCCGAGCAAAGGGAAGAAGCAGAGGAGGCCGAAGGCCGGGTAGGCCGTCCGGACGAGACGAGCGAAGCCGAAACGGGCCAAAAAAGTTCCCACCACCATGGTCGCCGCGGCCCAGAAGATGGGTCGGCCACCGGCGAGTTGCTGAAGCCGTGCGGCCACGGTATATAAATCGGCCACCAGGGTGGTGAAAAGTTCCGCCCAGAGAAGGCCGTTATAGGCGAGGCCGAAGCATCCTCCTAGACGGGCGGCGAGGGCGGGCATCGGGAGCTCGCTCGAGGCGACGAATCGCCCTTGTCGGAGGAGGGTGGCGGCGAGGCACGCGCCGAGGATGGTGAGGCCCAGGGCCCCTCCCAGTCCCCCGGCGCGGCGAAGGGAGGCCTCCGGTTCTTCGGCCCCGAGACGCACCAGGACGGGGAGGGCGAGGGTGGTGTTGTACGAGGCGTAAAGCAAGGCCGCCCACGGCCAGGCCCAGGAGGAAAAGATCTTTCCGCCCGCGTAAGCGGGAGGAAGATGGAGACTTTTTAAGGTCACGATGATGGTAATAATTACTAGGAAAGGGACGAAAATCTCGTTCACGATCATCAGACCGGGGAGACCGGCGGCGATGACGAGGAGGGCCAGAAGGGCGGGCAAAAGCTTCCCCTGCCAGGCCGGCCGTCCATAGACTTGGGCCAGGGCTCCGGCGCCGGCCAGCATCACCCCGGTCAGGACGAGCAGGAAGAAAAGGAAGACGAGATCGAAGAACGGAGCCCATCCGCCCACCGTGGCCTCGAGGACCTGACGTTGGGTCGCCGTAGGGCCCAAACGCCGCCCGAGCGCCAGGGCCCGGAGACCGGCCCAGGCGAAGATGGCGCCGGCCAGGACCATCCCCAAATATCCCGGCCGCCCGAAGCGGGCGAAGAAGGTCCAGATCTCCTGGCCGGAGGCGAAACCGGCTCCCACCACCGTGCCCACATAGGTGGCGGCCAGCCCGAAGACGCGGGCCCCGTGCCTGTGCGCGAACTCACCCTTTTTCCACGACGAGGCCACCGGCGGTGCTCCGTTTCGCTTTTTTCTCCGGGTCCCCCCACGCGAAAGGCGGCCACCAGGATCTTTTCCTCACGGCCTCCCGGGGCAGGAGATCTACCCCTTCCACTTCTTCTCCGTCGTAGGTGACCGTCAGACGACCCAGGACTCGGTGGGGGAGAACCGGGGCCGGGATCGGTTCCCGGGCCAGGGAAAGATGGAGACGTAATAAGTGTTCCTGGCCCTTCGGGCAAACCACGGCCAGGTCCGTGCGGGGGACGAGAGCCACCGTGGGGGAACGCCCTCCGGCCACCCGGAGACGGGCTATTTCCCGGCCCTCCTTCGCCAGACGCAGAAGGCGGAAGGCTTCAAATCCGTAGGCCAGGAGGGTGGCGGCATCGTGCCAACGATCGGCGCTGCGGAGGACGACGGCGATGAGCTGCCGGCCGTCCCGGGTGGCCGAGGCCACCAGGCAATGTCCGGCTTCGCTGGTGGTACCGGTCTTGACCCCATCGGCGCCGGCGAAAGACCACAAGAGGCGGTTGGTATTGGTCAGGGGGAGCCGGCGTTCACCCACGGCCCACTGGAGTTCTTCCTCCCGGGTCCGGACGAGACGGGCGAAGGTCGGATGGCGGAGGGCGTACCGGGTGATGAGGGCCAGGTCGAAGGCGGTGGTATAATGGCCGAGGGCCGGGAGGCCGTGAGGATTACGGAAATTGGTGTTGAAGGCGCCGAACTCCCGGGCGCGGAGGTTCATGAGGCGGACGAACTCTTCTTCGCTTCGGGCCACGTGTTCGGCGATGGCCACCCCGGCGTCGTTACCCGAAGAGAGCATGAGACCCTGGAGGAGCTCGCCCAGCGAGAGCCGGTCCCCGGGGCGCAGCCCCACCGAGGAACCGGGAGTCCAGCCGGCCCGCGGCCCCACCGTGACCAGGGAACGGAGGTCCCCTCTTTCCAGGGCGATGAGGGCGGTCACGATCTTGGTCGTGCTGGCCGGAGCGCGGCGGACGTGTTCGTTCTTGGCGTAAAGGATCGTCCCGGTGGTGGCTTCCAAAAGCACGGCGGAGGCGGCCGAAACGTATGGGGCCCCGGGCGTCGCTGGGGCGTAGACGAGCGGAGGATAACCGGCGCGGATGAGAAACCCCCGGCCGGCCTCATCCGTCCGGTGGGATAGGTCCCACCCGGCGAGGCCGAGGACCATCCCCAAGGTGAAGAGGGCTATGGATCGCCAGCAAATCGTCCGCACGTTAAGTTTATATGCCCGGTCACGCGGAATTTAACCCTCGTTTTCCGTTTTCTGTCTCTAGTTTAAGCGGTTGACGACCAAAGGGAGAAGAAGTTAAAATACATCATGTCGCTGACTGAATGGTCGGTCATTGAGTCCTGTTTTGTACCAAGGGTTTGGTAAGACCATCGCCGGGGAAGGAGAGGATCGGATGGATGCGCCAAGGAAGTGGGGGCGAATCTTTGGCTGGTCGATCCTTTGGGCGGTCCTTCTAAGCCCTTCTGTAGTGGGAGCCGAGGCGACGGTTCCGGAACTGACGCTCAAACAATGTATTAACCTGGCCTTGGCCAACAACGCGCTCGTCCAGGCCGCCCAGCTCCAGAAAGATGCGGCCGAGGCCAGGGTAACGGAGGCGAAAGCCTCTCTGCTCCCCAGGTTCTCCGCGGCCGCAAACTATTTGAAGATGAACGAAGGAACACCCATCCCGGTCGGTGTGGTTTACGATCCTACTACCAACCAGTTCTTCCTGCAAACGATGGAAGGTCCCGCGGAAAACGTAGAATTAAGGCTTTCGGCGAACCAGCCTTTGTATACGGGTGGGGCGTTACGGGCCGGAGTCGCCGCCGCGAACTGGGCCGCGCGGGCGGCAGAAGCCGATCTGGAGACTCGGCGCCAAGAAGTCGCCCTCCAGGTCGCCACGGCCTACTACGGGTTGTTGACGGCCGCGCGGCTTGTGCGGGTCAACGAAGAGGCATTGGCCAATGCCGAAGCCCACTTGGAAGTGGTAAAGGTTTTGTTCGAGGCCGGTACCGTCCTCAAGACCGATCTGCTCCGGACGGAGGTCGCAGTAGGGCAGGCGCGCCAAGACCTTATCCGGGCCCGGCATGCGCTGGAGATGGCCCGGCTGAACTTGGTGACCTTAGTCGGTCTCCCGGTGGAAGCTAAACCGCAATTGGCCGAGGTTTCTCCGGCCAAGGTCGGTCCGCTTCCCGACTTGGCAGATTGTTTAAAGATCGCTTATGCTAACCGGCCGGAACTTATGGCCGTCAAAGCTCAGCTCGAGGCGGCCAGGGCCGCGCTGGCTCAGACCAAGGCCGGTTATCTTCCCGCGGTAAGCCTTGCGGCGGTTCAATCCCGGCGCGGGAGCGAGCCATCCGATCTAGAGCATAGTTGGACCGTCACGCTTAATGCCTCGTTGAACCTCTTCGATTGGGGCGTAACCAGGGCCAGGGTCCGGCAGGCCGAAGACAATGTACGGATGTTGGAATTACGTCTCAAAAGCCTTGAAGATCGGATTTACCTCGAGGTCAACCAGGCCTACCAAGCAGTGCGGGAAGCGGAGGAGCGTCTCCCCCTGGCCGAGACCATGCTGAAGCAGGCGGTGGAGAATCTCGCCCTTACCCAGGTGCGTTACGAAGCCGGCCTGGCGACGACCCTGGATGTGTTGGACGGCCAGGTGCTGGTGACCAAGACCGAGACCGCGCAAGTGCAAGCGGTTTACGATTACCAACTGGCCCGGGCAAGATTGGCCAAGGCCATGGGCCAAGTCGATGCACTGGAATAAGGGGGGACTTTCGTTGCACCGAAAAGGGATGGTAATCGGCGCGCTGGTTGTTTGCTCGTTTTTATTCGGCACCGGCGTGCTCTATCGCGTTTTACATAATAGGGCCAAGACGGTGGCCGGCCAGAAAAAGATCCAGGCGATGGAACGCGTCGCCGTGGTCACCCGGCCGGTCACCTATGGCGACGTCGCTTCGGTGGTGCGGCTCGTTGGCACCGTCAAGCCGGCGGTCGAAGTTGCCGTCGTCCCGAAGTTTGCGGGACGGGTCGTTCGGGTCCTCGCCGAAGTAGGGGATTTTGTTAAAGTCGGACAGCCGCTGGTGGAACTCGACCAGACCGACCTGCGCGCCCAGCTCAAACAAGCAGAGGCCGGTTTGGCGGCCGCGCGGGCGCGTCTGGCCCAGGTGAAGGCGGGAGCGCGACCGGAGGAAACCGAGCAGGCCGAAGCGGCTTTGGCCCAGGCGAAGGCCTCTTTTTTAGGAGCCCAGCGGGCGCTGGAAAACGCCCGCCGGATGTATCAGGAACGGACGAGTACCGCCCAAGCCCTCAGTTCCGCCAAAACCCAGGTGGAAGTGACCAAGGCGCAGTGGGAAGCGGCCCAAGCCCAGGTCAATCAGACCGCCGCCAACCTTAAAGCGGCCACCGATAACCTCCAGCGGATGACCGAGCTTTTCGCCAAAGGCGCGGCGACCAAAGCCCAACTCGAGGCCGCCCAGACCCAACTCGAGATCGCCAAGGCCCAGTACCAGTCGGCCCAGGCCCTGCAGGAACAGGCCAGGGCGGCGCTGGAGGGTGCCCAGGCCTTATTGGCCATCACCCAGGAGACCCACGACAACCAGACGGCCCTCAAGGCCCAGGTCGACGCGGCGGAAAGCCAGTATCAGATCGCCGAGGCGAACTTGAAGGCCGCCCAGGCGCGCGTGGCGCAGATCAAAGCCGGGGCGAGGCGCGAAGATGTGGAGGCGGCGGAGGCGCAGGTTCATCAAGCGGAGGCCGCGGTCGAACTCGCCCGTGCCCAACTGACCAACGCGGTGATCACGGCGCCGATAGGCGGAGTCGTCGCGGCCCGGGCCATCGACCCCGGCGAGATGGCTTCGCCGGGCGTACCCGTTTTTACCTTGGTGGCCATCGATCGCGTCTTCGTTGACGTGAGTTTGACCGAAAGCCTCGTGGGCAAGGTCCAAAACGGCACGCCCGTCGAAGTGAGCGTAGACGCTTTTCCCGGCTTAACTTTCCGGGGGGTCCTTACCAACCTCGCCCCGGCCGCCGATCCCCGCACCCGGGAGTTCTCCGCCCGGGTGAGCATCCCAAATCGTGACCACCGACTAAAAGCGGGGATGTCCGCCACCGTGAAGTTAGCCACTGAAGTGCATCGGCATGTCTTGGTGCTTCCCGCGGACGCCTTGGTCGACCGTAATGGTGATCGGTTCGTCTTTGTGGTGACGAACGGGAGGGCCAAGGAACGGTTGGTGAAAACGGGACTTTCCGACGGCGTGATGACCGAAATACTGGCCGGGCTTGCGGTCGGCGAGAAGGGCGTGGGGAAGGGACAAGACGAGTTGGCCGACGGGATTGCCGTCGCGGAATGAAATGGGGTGAAGTGAGTGAGCCTTCCCGGGTTTTCCGTCAGACGCCCGGTCACCACGCTTATGCTGGTGGCCATGGTGCTCGTTCTGGGCTGGGTCGCGCTTACCCGGCTGGCCATCGATCTTTTACCTAATTTTACTTACCCCGCGGCGGCCGTGATCGCCACTTACCAGGGGGCGGGCCCCCAAGAAATCGAAAACATGATTACCAGACCCCTCGAATCCATCCTGGGGACGGTCACCGGGGTAAAGAAGATCACTTCTTATAGCATGGCCGAGCGTTCGATCGTGGTCGTCGAATTCGAGTGGGGCACCAACATGGACTTTGCCACGCTGAACATGCGCGAGAAGATCGACCTCGTCAAGGGGTATTTCCCGGACGGCGTGGAGTCGACCACGGTGATGAAGTTCGACCCGGCCATGTTACCCATCATGAACTTGGGCGTCTCCGGCCAGCGGAGTCTCGCTTCGTTAAAACGCATTGTCAACGACATCAAATCGCGTCTGGAACGTCTGGACGGAGTGGCCATGGTTTCCTTAAGCGGGGGGCTTGACCGGGAAATCCAGATCGAGCTCGACCCGCATCGGTTGAAACAATACGGCCTCTCGGCCGCCCAGATTATCCAGGCCCTTCGTCTGGAGAACATCAACCTGCCGGGCGGCATGGTAAACCAGCGGACCAAACGCCTTACCCTTCGCACGCTAGGCGAATTCTCCACGCTGGACGAGATCGGAGCGATCCTCATCTCGAGCCCCGGGGGGCCGGTGGTACGGCTGGCCGACCTCGGCACCATCCGCGAGGGGTTTGCCGAGCAACAAAGTCTCTGCCGGGTAAACACCCATCCCTCCATCGGTCTCAGCATCCAAAAACAGGCCAACGCCAACACGGTCCTGGTGGCCAGGCGGATAAAGAGGGAGCTGAAAGCCCTCCAGCAGACCCTGCCGAAAGACATCAGGATTACCATCGCGGTGGACCAGTCCGAATTCATCGAACGCTCGATTGCTTCGGTCCGGAACAACGCTTACGCCGGCGCCTTCCTGGCCGTCTTGGTCCTGTTTGCCTTCCTCTGGCACTGGGCGCCGACCTTTATCATCGCTTTGTCCATCCCCATTTCCATCGTCGCCACGTTCGTCATGATGTACTTCGGCCGGCTGACGCTTAACCTGATGACCCTCGGTGGTCTCGCCCTCGGCGTGGGGATGATGGTCGATAACTCCATCGTGGTCTTGGAGAATATTTATCGTTACCGCCAAGAAGGGCACCCGCTCCTGGAAGCGGCCATCAAGGGCGCGGAAGAGGTAAGCCTGGCCATTCAGGCTTCCACCTTCACCAACCTCGTCGTCTTCCTTCCCGTCGTCTTCGTCGAGGGGATTGCCGGCCAGATCTTCCGGGAGATGGCCCTGACCATCACCTACGCCCTCCTCGCTTCCTTGGTGGTGGCCTTAACCTTGGCGCCCACCCTTTCGGCCAGATTACTCCACCGGGTGAAACTCAATTCCACCTTCGGTGGGGAAGAGGCGGCCGCAAGGTCGGGGGGACGACTCGGCCGCCGGTATTACCGTTTACTCACCACGGCCCTTGCCCACCGCAGGACGGTCGTCCTCGTGGCCATCGGGGCCTTTCTCACCAGCTTTATCCCCTGGGCCTTCGTGGAGAAGCAGTTTATGCCCCAAATGGACACCCGCCGACTTTCCGTGACCATCACCATGCCCAACGGGACGAGGCTCCAAGAGACAGACCGGGTGGCGAAGACCGTGGAGCGTCTGGTGAAGGCCCAGCCCGAGGTGGAAACGGTTTTTACCACCGTGGGGGGAGGAAACGCCTTCGGGATGAGCCTCGGTGCGGGAACGGAAACCGCCAGCCTGTCCGTGCGCCTCAAGCGGGGACGGGCCGCCCGTAATGGGCGCTCCACCGAAGAGCTCGCCGATTACCTGAGGCAAAAGACCCATCAGATTGCCGGCGCCAGTATCAAGGTCATCCCGGCTAGTTCGATGCTGGGCCTGACCGGGTTGAGCACGCCGGTGGAGATCCGGCTTAAAGGGGATAATCTTTCCGTCTTGGCCGGACTGGCCGACCAGGTGGTGCGACGCATCGGGCGCATCAAAGGTATTCGCGAAGTCGAATCCTCCCTCGCCCGCGGACGACCGGAGGTCCGCATTCGGCTAAGACGGGAGGCGGCGGCACGTTACGCCCTCTCCACCGGTATCGTGGCGAACGCCATCCAGACCGCGATCGCCGGTAGCGTAGCCACCCAGTATAAAGTCGGCGGAGAGGAGATCGATATCCGCGTTCGCTATGCCGGGGCGGCGGAAGGGACCGTACCGGACTTAAACGACTTGTTGATCCCGACCAGTGCGGGTATGGTTCCGCTCCGGGAAGTGGCGGAGATCGCCTATGCCACCGGCCCGAACATCATCAACCGCCAAAACCAGGCACGAACGGTGCGGGTCACGGCCCAGGTTTATGGTCGCGTTTCGGGCGCCGTGCTTAGAGAGGTCGAAGAGACCTTAAAAGACTTGCGCCTCCCGGCAGGCTACCACCTTGAGTTCGGAGGCGAACAGGAGCAAATAGCCGAATCCTTCGGTCAACTGGGCCTTGCCCTGCTCCTCGCCATCTTTCTGGTTTACGGCGTGATGGCGGCGCAATTCGAATCGCTCCTCCAGCCGTTGATCGTTATGTTCACCATCCCCATGGCCTTCATCGGTGTGGCCTGGGCCCTCTTTCTTACCGGTAAACCTCTTTCGTTATATGCCATTATTGGGTGCATCATGTTGGTCGGTATCGTCGTCAACAACGCCATCGTGCTGGTGGATTACATTAACACCCTGCGGCGCCGGGGTATCCCGCGGGAAGAAGCGGTGCGGCGGGCCGCACCGATTAGACTGCGCCCGGTGCTGATGACCACCCTCACCACCATCCTAGGATTGGTACCCCTGGCTTTGGGTCTCGGCGAAGGAGGCGAAGCAGAAGCGCCGATGGCGCTGACCATTATCGGCGGTTTAACGATGTCCACCCTGTTGACGCTGGTGGTTATTCCCGTGCTTTATCTGGCCTTTGACGACTTCGCCTGTTGGCTCGGGCGAATCTTCCCCGCCAAAATCCCCGGGGCGGAAGTGGAGACCCGCAGCGGGCAGAATTTGTCGACCGAGGGTTAGGGGCGGTGAAGATGATGGCGAACTTGCCAAAGGGGGACAAGCGGGAGAAGATCCTGCAGGCGGCCGCCGAGGTCTTCGGCATCGCAGGTTTTCATGAGGCCCGCATCGAGGAGATCGCCGAACGGGCCGGGATAGGCAAAGGCACCATTTATCTTTATTTTAAAGACAAACAAGAACTTTACTTGGCCATGCTTCAATACCAACTTGCTTCGATGGTGGAACGACTGCGCCTTCGTTTGGAGGCTTCGGGAACGGCCGTCGAACGGTTGACCGGTTTTTTGGTGGAGTTTTTCGTTTTGGTTCGTCATTACCGTGGTCTCCCGGCCAGCCAAGTACGCCCTCCCCACGCCTGTGAAGAACGATGTCGCGGACTTTTGTTGGCCGCCCGGCAGACCATCCACCAAATGCTGACCCAAGTTTTTCGCACCGCGGAGGAAGAAACGATCCCGGAAGACCTAGAACCGGGTTTTGCCGCCACCGTCCTTTTGGGAATGGCCCAGGGCTTGGCGATGGATTATCTTCTGGGCGGAAACGACTTCGATCCTTTGTCTGCGGCCCAGAAGCTGGTTCACCTCCTATGTCGGAAAAGAGATGCCGGCGGTTAACCCCGACATAACCGAAACCGGCCTTCCGCAAAAAAGAAACCGACGCCCGGCATTTGGGCGTCTACTTTTACTCCGAGCCATCAGCAGGAATATCGACCACGCTTACCTAATAACCAGAGATTTCCGATTGACCGAGCCACTCGGTTGCTTCCGCCCTGACCAGGGCGGCTGGAGAAAAAGGTGGGAGACGCTTACCCGCTGCTTTTTCACGATCGCTTCCGTTTACGCCAGAAGTCCCTTGACTTCCCCAACCTCTTTGATTACTCCGGCCATGGCCGTGGTCTTTCCATCAGAAGATCTTCTTGCTCGGCGAAGGGGTTCTCCAAGAGCGACCCGGCCTGCGCGGTAAGTTCCGCCGCCGGCACCGGCCGGGTTTTCTCCGGTTTCCGGTGGATCTTTCGTTGCGCCTCCCGCAAAAGGGCGATCGGCCTTCGCTTGGCCGCGTTGGCCACCGCTTTCATCCACCGCCCATTGTCCCGCAAGGATTCTATCTTTTTGGCCCCACTACCCGACGAAGAAGTCCCAGGGATTTCTTCTCCCCGCCGCCGGAAACCCACGCCTGAGGAAAAGCCATGGGCGGAAAATAAAAAGCCGACACCTGAGGAAAGCGTCGACTTTTTTTTCACGTATATTTTGATCTGATCCCGAAGACAGTAAATTTAAAAATTCGAGGCCCTTCGACCAC
>JAAYXC010000213.1 GCA_012516115.1 Bacillota bacterium
GCCAGGGCAAGAGTGTAACGCTGGATCCCGGCGGTGGCCGGTGGCGGTGTAGCAGGCCTTATCCTGGTAGTAGCCGATGCTTTCCACGTCGTCCGGCAGGAGCTTGTAACAGGTATCCATGGGCTGGGCCATGACGAGGAGGGTCCCGCCGGCGGAGACGTAGGCCGAGAACTTCTCGCGGAGATTGGGGATGTTCTCCAGCCTGGCCAGGGCGGCACTGGGGACGATGAGCACTTATACTTGGCAACGACCGAAGGAGTTAATTCCGACGGCGACACGAAATCCGTCGCCTCAGCGAAGTTAGCCAGTAGATCCCGCATTTCCAGGGCGTAACCGGATCCCAGAATCGCAATCTTTGTAGCACCGAAACATGGAGGGGACGTGCCCGAAATGGTCGAACCGAACAAATCGAGGCTCTCGTCTGACCTTGGATCTGCGATCTGCGGGTTGGTCTTTGGCTGCAGAGTTTACCGTGAGTTGCCGATTTGTTTTTTCTTTTTTCAATGGGTTGATTGCCTGCTTTATCATCGGGCACTGTTATAATAATCAGGATATATCCCGGGTAGAAAATCATCGGAATAAACGGTTGCTTGAAGCTGGTATATACCTTCTTCGCCCGTTAGGATTACTTGGGCGGTGGACGGTTTGATCGCCAACAGCGACATTGACAGGCTGATTCACGGTTGATGCCGCTCCGGCCGGGCGGGATGTTCTTGGAGAAACTCTCGGAAGAGGAGCTGCGGGCACTCCTCGATCTATGAAGCGCGCCTGGTCTTGCGGGCCATTCCGGGGCGGTTTAAAATGGGTGATGGAAGAGATAGACCGTCGCGAGGTGGGGAGAATGGGCGGAGCAAACACAGAGAAGTTAAAGGCCGTCTGCCACCGGCATGGCATCGGGCTCGTCTACCTCTTCGGTTCCCAGGCCCATCTCGGGCTGGCCATGCTCGCCGGCGAGAGGCATGCGGCGGGCGACCCCCTCTCCGATCTGGACGTGGGCGTGGTGACGAACAGCCCCCTACCTGCGCCGAACGAGCGGGCCGGGTTCTACGCCGGCCTCTACAACGACTTGGAGGAGATCTTCCGGCCGTTACGGCTCGATCTCTCCCTGCTCGAGGAGAACCACGCCGTCTTCCAGTACGAGGCCATAAAGGGTTATTGCATCTTTTACGCCGACCCGAAGAAGAAGGAAGACTATGAAATGATGGTTCTTCGCCGGGCGGCGGACTTTCGACCTTTCCTCGCGAAATACCTGGAGGAGGTCCTGGAGGAGGTCTAAAGGTGCTGGATGTTCTTCTCGTCCGTCAAAGGTTGGCCACGATCGCCAGCTACCTCAAAGAGCTGGAGCGGCTCGCCCGCCTTCCCAGGGAAGAATTCCTCCGCGACAAGGACAAGGCGGCCGCGGCCGAGAGCTATCTCCGCCGCACGCTCGAGGCCATCTTCGACCTCGGCCGGCATATCCTCGCCAAGACCGGTGGGATCGATCTGGCCGGAGAGTATAAGGCGGTGGCCAGAGGCCTGGCCCAGCGAAAGGTCGTCGATGAAGAGCTCGGCCGCAAGTTGGTGGAAATGGCCGGCTATCGTAACCGCCTGGTCCATCTCTACCACGAGGTAACGGATGACGAGCTCTACGGGATCCTCTCGGGGGATCTGGGGGACATCCACGCTTTCATTCGCGAGGTGAACGAGTTTTTACGGGAGAGGATGGAGGATCGTTCCTGAAAAATATGGGGTCCTGTTTAAAGGACCCCTTTCTTCACCACTCACCGCCAAGGAGAGGGTTTTCCCGGGTTCCCTTTCCCGCGGTGGATTTACGCCAACTCCTTCCGGTAGACCCGGTAGATCTTATAGAGCTTGGCCCCGATGCTCTGGGCGTCGCGGTTCATCTTCACGTTGAACTCATGGATGCTCGAGCCCTCGCCGTGGGTATAGCCCTTGGCCTTGGCCGCGTCGAAGGCGCTCAGGTAAAGCGCGGCCGAGACGCCCTTGTTGTGGTAGTCCGGGTGGACGAACATGATGAAGGTGCGGCCGGACTTGAGTCGGCGCTTCAGCCAGTAGAACTTGAGAAAACCGATGGGGAAGAGCCGGCCGTTCATCCTGGCGAAACACTGGTTGTAGTCCGGCAGGGCGATGAAGAACCCGATGATCTTCCCCTCCTCGTTCTCGGCCACCCAGAGGAGGTCCGGATCGGCAAAGGGGACGAGCTTTTTGTATTCGGCCTCGATCTCCTCGAAAGTCGGCGGAACCATATCCGGCCATTCCTGGGGCCAGCCGGCCTGGAGGACTTCATTGATCCCTATGAGTTCCTTTTGGATGTTCTTGAGATCCAGACGGCGGGTATGGAACTTATAACGCCGCATGGCGTATTCTACTCCCCGCCGCATCTCCTGGGGTACATCGTCGAGAACGAGGAAATAGGCATTCCGGTCGAAGTCCTTCCGGAAACCGTAACGCTCGAAAAACTCAACATAATACGGGGGATTATACGAGGCATAGATCACCGGTGGGCTATCGAACCCACGGTAGAGCAAACCGCGATAATCGTCCCCATTGCTCGGCGACTGGGGACCGGTGACGAACTCCATTCCCCGTTCTTTGAGCCAGTCGCAGGCGGTATCGAAGAGGGCCTCGGCCACCTCGTAATCGTTGATGGATTCAAAAAGGGTGATATACCCACCCTTGAACCCTTTCACCTGGTTCAAGTGCTCGTCGATCCCGACCCCGATCCGGCCCACCGGTTTCCGACCGCGATAGGCCAGGAAAAACTGGTAGGGACCCAGGCGGAGAAGGGCGTTCTTCTTCGGATTGAGGGTATTCCACATATCGAGGC
>JAAYXC010000464.1 GCA_012516115.1 Bacillota bacterium
ACCTAGAGATCTCTTGGAGTTTCTTTATGGTCAATCGGATGCCGGTTAACCCAAAAGGTCGGCAAGAATTCAAATAGTCCTCCCATTGAAAGGCCGACGGGCCGGCATTTATAATCTAAGATGGTGGGCTTTTTATGTATAAAGCATTGATCGTCGAAGACGAACCGCTCCATCAACAGGCGCTCGCCAAGATGGTCGAACGGGCCGGCCAGGATGTGACGGTGGCTGCCCTGGCGAACGATGGGCAAGAGGCTATAGAACGGATAACCGAGTCGTCTTTCGACCTGGTTTTAACCGATATCCGCATGCCGAAAGTGGATGGTCTCGAGCTCGGGGCCTGGATGACGGTTTCCGCCCCCAAGACACGGGCGATAATCATCTCCGGTTATGCCGATTTTACCTATGCCCAACAAGGTCTTCGGTACGGGGTAGTAGATTATTTGTTAAAACCGGTCAAACAGGAAGAGCTCGACCGCGCCCTGGCCAATGCCGTACTGGCTTTGGAAAAGCCAGAAATTTTTGGCCCGGAACGACTTTTCGCGCCCGAAATCACCACCGCCTTCTCGGACCTGGTCGAAGCGGTTAATCTTCTCGACGAACCAAAAGCCATCGCCCGTCTTGAAGAACTCTGGCAACGTCTCCTGCCGCCAAAAAGTCCGCATAATCCTCGGTGTCTGGGCTATTTGGCCAATGGACTCTTCTCCGCTTTGGCGACGCGTTTTCCAGAGCTGGAAACACATTTTAAGACTTTTCAACCACCTTGCATCAGTACCGATGATAATCCGCAGCCCGTCTTGGAAATCCTTTGTACCCGGGTTCGCACTTTACTCGCGTGCCTGGCCGAATATCGTCGTAGCTTCGGGCGGAAGATCATTCAACGCGTCAAGGAATTCGTCCAAAATAATTATCACCGCGATATCAGTCTCGCCGACGCGGCCGAAGCCGTTTTTTTGAACCCCAGTTATCTCAGCGTTCTGTTTAAAGAGATTACCGGCGAAAACTTTTCCACCTATCTTACAAAGATAAGGATCGAGCAGGCCAAACGATTGCTGGAAGATCCCACGATCAAGGTTTATGAAGTGGCGGCGCGCGTCGGCTATGCCGATCAAGCTTATTTCAGCCGCCTCTTTAAGCAACGGGTGGGAGTAGGCCCGGCGGAATACCGACGGAGATTAGGTATATGAAACGGGTAATGAATTGGTTCCGAACAAGCATCCAACGGCGCCTCTTCCTCTATTTCACCGTTCTCGTGGTCCCGGCCTTGATCTTGTTAGGGGTGACCTTCTACCGAATTGCCTCCCTCAATATGGCGAGGAACATCGACCAATATTCCGAGCAAATCTTAGCCCAAGCCATTCTTCATCTGGAGTTGTATCTTAAGGATTACGGACAAGATACCCTGGCCGCGTTGGGAGACGAGTTCGTAACCGACTTCTTAAGCGAAAAGTAAAAAGACGGCTACCAACTCTATCAGTATTCTCAATACATCCGGCGGACTCTTTTTAACCCGCTCCTAAACGAACGGGCCGAAGTCGAAGGAGTTTTTCTCGTCGGGCTTAACGGACTTGCCCTTTCCGCCGGGACCCGGACGACCCGCTACGGACTCTTCGACGGTCTGGCCCTCCTTGCGAACGTGGCCTGGTGGAATAACCTCCCACCATATGGCACCATGCTCATCAGTGGGGTACACCGGCAGACCTATGCCGGGAATCTTCCCGTGATCACCCTAGCCCGCCGCATCGTGCAACCGGAAAATCCCTCGCGGACCTTGGGCGTTTTTTGGGTCGATATCAGGCTTGAACGATTGGCGGAAATCGCGCGTCGAGTCCGTCTCGGGCGCACCGGTTATCTCTGCATCCTTAATTCGCAAGGACAAGTAATCTATCACCCGGAAACGGACCTGATCGGTAAACCGTTAAAACTTCCTTTTTTCCATAAACTACAAAACGGTAACGGATACCGCTTTCTGGTTAAAGTAAAC
>JAAYXC010000214.1 GCA_012516115.1 Bacillota bacterium
CCTGGAAGCCGAACTCCTCTTGGGGAAGGTACTCGGTCTCGATCGTACGCGGCTTTATATCGATTATGACCGTCCTCTGGAAGAAGATGAGATAGCCCGTTTCCGTGAATTGCTTCTCATCCGAGCACGCGACAAGATCCCGCTGGCCTATCTCATCGGCGAAAAATCCTTCGGTGGGCTTTCTTTCTTCATTCCACGCGGCGTTTTCATCCCCCGCCCCGAAACGGAAGAACTGGTGGAAGCCGTGGCCGCGCGGATAAGAAAAAAAGAAGCCTTCGGCGGTTCTACCTTCTCCGTGCTCGATCTTTGTACCGGGAGCGGGGCGGTGGCCGTGACCCTGGCGCGGATGTTCCCCGGCGCCCTGATTTTGGCCGTCGACATATCTCCCGTCGCCGTCCAGGCGGCCCGGGCCAACGCGGCACGACACGGAGTAGGGGAGCGGGTGACCGCCGTGGTGGGGGATCTCTTTACCGCGGTAGAAGCGGGGCGGCTTTTTGCCGTGGTGGTGGCCAACCCCCCTTATATCCCCACTCCGGCCATGGCCGATCTGCCGCGGGAAATCCGGGAATACGAACCACGGGAAGCTTTAGACGGCGGGCCCGATGGACTTACCATCATCCGGCGGATCGTGGAGATGGCGCCGCGTTATCTGCTTCCCGGGGGTCTCCTTGCCCTCGAGCATGGACACGATCAGGGGGAAGCCCTGGCCACCCTGGCCGCGGCGGCCGGATTGGTCGGGATCGCGATCCAAAAAGATCTCGCGGGTCGGCCGCGGATCCTTCTCGCCGAAAAACCGAAGGCATGAAAGCTAAAAATCGACGTACGGGAGGTCGGGTGGTGAAAAACGGTGTATTACGCTTGGCCACCATCGGTCCGGCCGGGACGCACAGCGAAGCGGCGGCCCGGAAGTACGCCGGGCTTGCGGGCGCGTTAACGTTAGAACTGGTCTTCGGCCGCGCGGATCAGTGCCTGGCGGCGGTGGCCGACGGAGAGGCTGAAGCGGCGGTCCTCCCGGCGGAGAACATCATCGACGGATTGATCGGTTCCACGTTCGATGCCCTCATCGAGTTCAAAGAAACCGTGCAGGCTTTCGACGAGATCTCCCTCCGGATCCTGCACGTTCTGGCGTCTCGGGAAAAAATCCCAGAAAATTCTATTAAATGGGTCTATTCCCATCCTTCGGCCTTAAACCAGTGTGCCCGCATCCTTACCACCATCGCGCCGGATGCCCAGTTCATCCCGGTGGGATCCACGGCCGAGGCCGCCTGGCGGGTCGCCCAGGATGAAAGGTCCGGGGTGGCCGCCATCTGCTCGGAAGAGGCGGCGATGTCCCAGAACCTCCACGTGCTTCGCCCGTGGATCGGTGATGACCCCGGCAATCAGACCCGTTTCCTGATCTGCGGCCGCCGGGAATCTACGCCCACCGGGGATGACCTTTCCCTCATCGCCGTGCATTATGGAAGGAACGAACCCGGTCAGCTTTACCGCAAGGCCGGTGCCTTTGCCCATCGTGGCCTGGATCTGACCTCGGTACATTCCCGGCCTTATCGCCGGCGGCCCCGTCAATACGTTCTCCTCTTCGAAGTATGCGGACACCGCGCGGATGAAAAACTTGCCGCGGCCCTGGCCGAGATCGAGGAACAGGTCAAGACCACAGGTGGTTGGGCGGGGGTGCTCGGCAGTTATCCACGGAGGGACGAATGTTAAACGACGAACGGACCTGGCGCGACTGGCTGGACGAATTGAGCGAGGAACTCCTTCCCTGTTTTCGTTCCCTGTGGGCGCGGGAAGAACGGCAAACCGCCAAGCTCCTTCACTTTTTCCGCGAGGCAGGGGTGGGACAGCACCATTTCGCTCCGAGTACCGGTTACGGGCTTTCCGATCCCGGTCGGGAGGCCCTGGAATTCGTCTTCGCCGGTTATTTCGACACTGAGGCAGCTCTCGTCCGGCAACAGATCGTCTCCGGGACGCACGCCATCAATCTTTGTCTCCAGGCCCTTTTGGCCCCGGGCGAGGAAGTCCTCTTCCTCGGTCTTCCGTACGATACCCTCCAGACGGCCGTGGGCCTTAGGGGTAAATGTCCGGGTAGCCTGGCCGAGAAAGGGGTCATCCTGAGGGTTTGGGAACCACGGGCCGGATGGGGAAGGGCGGCAGAAGAATTGACCACCGCCATTGCCTCCCGGACCAGGCTCCTTTACGTCCAACGCTCGGGTGGATATACCCTCCGCCCCGCCCTTTCCGTGCGAACCATCGCCGAGATAGTAAAGGTTGCCCGTGCCCATTCCGCGAACCCCCTTGTCTTCGTGGACAACTGTTACGGGGAATTCGTCGAGGACGAGGAACCCACCGCCGTGGGGGCCGATCTGATGGCCGGATCGCTCATCAAAAACCCCGGCGGTGGACTCTGCCCTTCCGGCGGTTATATCGTGGGCCGGAAAGAACTCGTGGCCCGGGTGGCCGCCCAACTTTACGCGCCCGGGTTGGCCGGCGAGATGGGCCCCAGCCTTCTCAGTCCGCGTCTCTTTTTTCAGGGTTTTTTCCAGGCGCCGCACCTGGTGGCCCAGGCTTTACAGGGGGCCATCCTTTGCGCGCGGGCCTTCGCCGCCCTCGGTTACGAGGTCAGCCCTTCCTGGGATGACCCTCGGGCGGATCTGGTCCAGCGACTCGTCTTCGGTTCGCCGGAAGGGATTTTAGCCTTTGCCCGGGCCATCCAGGCGGCCTCGCCGGTCGACGCGAGGGCGCGGCCGGAACCCGCGCCCTTGCCGGGTTATCCGGATCCCGTGGTCATGGCCGGAGGTACCTTCGTCCAGGGTTCGAGTGGCGAATTGAGTTTCGATGCACCGTTGCGCCCTCCTTACGTGGGCTATTGGCAGGGAGGGTTGAGTTTTGCCCATACCAAGCTGGCCCTGGCCCACGGGCTGGCGACTATTAACCGTGGTCGCCATGGTTAATTATCTCTTCGGGCAGGAGCTCAAGCGATGGATGGGGAATTTTTATAGAGCGTTACGAGAACCTTTCCATGTTGGCGCCCTTCCCGGGGGCGCGTCTGGGCAGGTGTAAGTCCATGTCGATATACTTAGCCCCTACGACCGGTCCGGACGCGAAGATGAAACGTTTAATGCGCCGGCACACACTTTTTCTCTCCC
>JAAYXC010000215.1 GCA_012516115.1 Bacillota bacterium
GAGGAAGAAATCGAAGGAGAGACGGCCGTGGGGGCCGCCGGAGGGGTAGAGCGCTTCTTCACCCGGGAAGATCTCATCCGGGCGGTCGTGGCGCTGGAGGTCCTCGGCCCCCCGGGGGGACGGTGGCGGTTTTTCCCTTCAGGATCCGGCCAGAAAATCGACGGCACTTAAGGCCGCCACCTGGCCTTCTCCGACGGCGCGCGCGAGCTGCCAGGGCTTACCCGTGCAGTCGCCGGCGGCGAAGACTCCCGGTAAGTTCGTCCGCTGAAAACGGTCGACCCGGATGAAGCCTTCGTCTAAGGCCAGATCGGGTAAGAGAGCGTCGGCGGGTAGGGCCTCACGCTCGATGAAAACTCCTTCCACTTCCAGATCCCCTTGGTCGGTGCGGAGGAGCTTGACGGTCTCCTCGCCCAGCACGGCCAAGGGTTTAGCCCGTATGACCCGGACTCCCGGGGGTGTTTCGGGCAACCGGTATTGGGGGAGGTAGACGATCTCGGCCCCGATCTCCTTTAAGAAAAGGGCTTCGGCCAAGGCCTCCGGTAGATAACCGATGACGGCCACGCGCCGGCCACGGTAGATCATTCCATCGCAGGTGGCACAGTAACTCACCCCGCGACCCAAAAACTCTTCTTCGCCCGGGATACTCGCATGCTGGCTCGCTCCCGGGGCGAGGACAACGGTACGGGCCGTGTAAGTCTCCTTCCGGCCGAAAGCGCGGTAAAGACCCTCTTCCATCGTGATACCCTGTACTTCATCGAGGGAAAAAACGGCACCGGCCTCCTGTGCATGGCTCCGCAGTCGGGCGGCGAGTTCTGCGCCGGTGATCCCCGGAAGACCGGGGTAGTTTTCGATCCGATGGGCCCTGGTCAGTTTGGAGCTGGTCTCTTCTTTGCCCACTACGAGCACGGTCTTGTTCCGGCGTCGGGCGGTGATGGCCGCCGAGAGTCCGGCGGGACCGGCGCCGACGACCAGGAGATCCAAGGCCTCCATACCCTTTCCCCTTTCGTGATAAAATGAATCTGGTATAATTCTCTAAAAACGTTCCCTGTCTCCTGACTTTCCCTTCTCTCCCTCCAAACCGGAAGAGGTATCCGGCGGGAGGAAGGCGAATACTCATCTTATATCGTCAGTTCGGCCTCCGGCCGTTCTTTCCTTCCGAAAGACGAAAAAAGGGGTTGGAATCCATCGAGCGCCATCGATTTCTCCAGCGGGCCTTTCTCGGATGTCTTTTTTTGAGTACCGTGATCGTCTCGGCCTACTTGGTCCAGGCCAACCCCGGCGCGGTCTTTGCTGCGATGACCCGTTTTAACCCTTTCTTTCTCCTGCTGGGTTTGGCCACGGTCTTCGCCAGCTGGATCGTGGAAGGCCTCCGGGTTCATCTCATCGCCTTGGCCCTCGAGGAACGGGTCCCGGTCTGGCCCTTGATCCGGATCAACATCGCCACCTCCTTCAGCGGTAACGTAGTCCCCTTCGCCTCCATGACCGCCCCGCCCACGCAGGTCTTCCTCCTTCACCGGGAGGGGATCCCCCTCGGCAAGGCCACGGCCATCGTGGCCATCAGGACGGCGGCTTCCACCCTCTTTTTCACCACCTGCGCCCCCCTGCTCCTGTTTTCGTTCGGGACACGGGTCGTGCGCCAGCTAATTCCCAATCTGGCCCTTTCCGCTTTGTTGCAGGTGATCCTTTTTGCCAGCGCCGTCGCGGCCTTGTTAACTCTTGCCATCCTCATCCGGCCCGAACTGGGGGCGCGCCTGACCAATGCCGCCTTTTCGCTCCGTTTCGTCCGCCGGTTGCTTGGGACCAGGAGCGAACAGGTGGTGGAACGGGTGGCCCGGGAAGCACGGGAATTCCATGCGTCCATGACCGGCCTCTTCCGTTCGCCCGGCTATGCTGCGGTGATCGCCTTACTGACCGTGGTCTATTGGGTCCTTTATTTCTCCGTGGCTCCGCTCCTCTTGCTCGGCGTGGGCTTTGGTCTCCAGTTTACCGGGGCTTTGAAAATGATAGCCCTCCTCTTTCTCACCTATTTCCTTCTCTCTTATCTCCCCATCCCCACCGGGAGCGGCGTCAGCGAGCTGAGTTTCGGTTCGATCCTCCTATTTTTCGGCATCCCCGACCCCATCCGGACGGTGATCCTCGTAGTCTGGAGTTTTCTCTGCGTCCAAATCTATACGTTGCTCGGCGGGGCCTTTTTCTTGGGCGCCCTCCGGCGTCGCACGCGACCGAAAGAAGGGCTTCCGGGGTAAAAAAATCATCGGCGGCCGCCAGGCGCCTTTTTATAAAATCCTGACGCCCAGATAGGTTAGAGGAGAGAGCGGGGGAGTACCGGCCGGTACTCCTTTATCAAAAGATGATAACGGAGGCGGGCCAGGGCTCCACGGCCACCGATGGCCGTCGCCGCTTTCTCTCCTTCGCTTGTGGAAAAAACTAGAAAATCTATGCCCGCCTCCAGGGCCAGGTTGTTGGCCACGGCGAGAAGGGCGGGAAGGGGCTTCGTTCCCCTGGGAAGGTAAAGGTCGTAGAGATACCAGGTGCGGAGAGGCTCCCCCCTTCGCGGGATGCGGGGTAAGGGGAAAAGCCGCCGGAGGAGTTCCACCGGCGGCCGGAGGAGCTCAAAGACGAACGGCCCTTCGAGGGCGATCTGTTCGTAATCCACGGTCAGATCCCAGATCTTCACGCTCGCCTCTTGCCGATCGATGGCGTAGCGCAGATGCCGGTCGAAAAGGGGTTGAAGGAGAGACGGCGAGTCAAGGATCGGCCAGAGATCGTAGTCGATGAAACGCGCGGTTGCCTCGCGGTAAGCGGCGGTGGCCTCGAGAGGCCGCCGGATCACCGGATCGGTGGGGACCGATCGCCGACGGTAAACCGGAAGGCTGAAAAAGGTCCGCGTTCCCCGGGAGGTAGCCCCCATCCGATGGTAGATGGAAAGAGCCGGGTTATCCTCCTTGACCAGACCGAAGATGAATTCCACCCCGGCGGCAAGGAGCGTCGTTTCAACTTCCTCCCAGAGACGGTAGATGATCCGGCTCAGGCCCGTTCGTCGATCGGGGGCGGCGCGGAAATCGAAGAGGAACCCGCCTATCCGTTCCTCCCCTTCGATCCTCACACGCACCGGGCACCACCCAGGACGCCGATGAGCGGTCCGCTTTCTTCTTCCACGGCCACCTTGAGGATGGAACCGGGGAACCTCTCGGCCCGACAGAAGTAATTTCGTCGTTGTTCCACCAGGCGGATGGTCTTCCCTTGCGGAGAAAGGAGTTCCAGCCGGCAAAGGGCTTCGTTGTCTTCCGGAAGGGCTGGTCGGATAATCATCATCGGCCTCCTGAATCAGGGATCAGGCCATGACCGCGCCGGTATTGGCCGAACGGACCATCCGGGCGTAACGAGCGAGATACCCGGTGGCGATCTTCGGCGCCGGTGGCCGCCAGGCGGCCCGCCGCCGCTCCAATGCGGCCGGATCGACCAAGAGGTCTATCCGGCGGCCAGGGATGTCGATGGCGATACGGTCGCCCTCCTGCACGAGGGCAATGGGTCCCCCTTCCATGGCCTCGGGAGAGACGTGGCCCACCGAGGCGCCCCAGCTGGCGCCGGAGAACCTTCCGTCGGTAACGAGCGCCACCTTGTCCCCCAACCCCATCCCGGCAATGGCCGAGGTGGGAGAGAGCATCTCCTGCATGCCGGGACCACCCTTGGGACCTTCGTAACGGATGACCACCACGTCGCCGGGCACGATCTTTCCGCCTACAATGGCCTCGAAAGCTTCTTCTTCGCCTTCGAAGACCCTTGCCCGGCCGGTAAAGCGGAGCATCGCAGGGTCGACGCCGCTCTGCTTGACCACCGCACCGTCCGGGGCGAGGGAACCGAAAAGGATGGCCAGACCTCCCTCGGTATGGTACGGCCGCTCGAAGGGTCGAATGACCTCTTCGTTGCGCACGCGGACCGCGGCCAGGTTCTCGGCCACGTTCCGGCCGGTGACGGTGGGGAGGGTGGTTTCCAGGAGTCCGTGCGCGGCCAGGATCTTCATCACCGCCGGGATGCCGCCGGCCGCATCCAGGTCCTGGATATGATGGGGCCCGGCCGGTCGCAGATGGCAGAGGTGCGGGGTTCGCCGACTGATCTCGTTGATCCGGTTGAGATCGATGGCGACCCCCACCTCATGGGCGATGGCCGGCAGGTGGAGGACCGTGTTGGTGGAACCGCCGATGGCCATATCCACGGTGAGGGCGTTCAGGAAGGCGGCTTCGGTTAAAATATCGCGGGGCCGGATATCACGTCGGATGAGCTCCATGACCGCCATGCCGGCGGCCTTGGCCAACCGGAGCCGCCGAGCGTCCACCGCGGGGATGGTGCCGTTGCCGGGCAGGCCCATGCCGAGGGCTTCGGTGAGGCAGTTCATGGTGTTGGCGGTGAACATCCCGGCACAGGACCCGCAACCCGGACAGGCCACGTTCTCCAATTCGTCCAGGTCGGCTTGGGTGATCTTGCCCGCGGCCAGGGCCCCCACGGCCTCGAAGACGGAATTGAGATCCGCCCGGGCGCCGCGGTATTCACCGGCCAGCATCGGCCCACCGGAGATGACCACCGTGGGGAGGTTCAATCGGCCGGCGGCCATGAGCATCCCGGGGATGATCTTGTCGCAGTTCGGGATCATCACCAGACCGTCGAAGGGATGGGCCATGGCCATGACCTCGATGGAGTCGGCGATCAATTCCCGACTGGCCAGGGAGTATTTCATCCCCACATGGCCCATGGCGATCCCGTCGCAGACGCCGATGACCGGAAACTCCACCGGCGTTCCGCCGGCCATCCGGATACCGGCCTTGACCGCCTCGGCCACGAGGTCGAGGTGGATTTGCCCGGGGACGATCTCGCTTTTGGCGTTGACCACGCCGACGAGCGGCCGGGCCAGTTCTTCATCGGTGTAACCCATAGCTTTGAAGAGGGAACGGTGGGGGGCCTTCTTCAGGCCGTTTTTGGCCAGATCGCTACGCATCCTTCCACCTCCTGAAGGTCTGCTAAATCACCGTCGGGGATTAGGTTTATCTTAACAGAGAGTACGCCCTCTGACAAGCCTCCATCGTGGCGGTCGGGCCGTTCATGCTCCGTCCGGGAAGGGGCATAATTATCGAAGAGAGCCAAAGGCCTGGGGGTGGGGTTCTTGGCGGTCGATGCTCCTTCCGGTACCCGGGCCACGTTCGGTCCGTCCGCGCTTCTTTGGCTCCTTACTTTTTTGGGCCTGGGTTTGCTGGTCTCCCTGGCCCTGCCCTTGCCTCCCGATCGTGAAGAACCTCCCATCGTTGTCTACGACTGCCACGGCCGTGAACTGGCCACCATCGGCGCCGAGAACCGCGATCCGGCCGCCGCGGCCGAGATTCCCCTCTTTCTCCGCCGGGCGGTGGTGGCCACCGAGGATGCCGGCTTTTATCGTCACGGTGGAGTTTCCCTCCGGGGCATCATCCGGGCGGTCTGGCGGAACTTGCAGGGCGGCCGCATTCGGGAAGGCGGAAGCACCATTACCCAACAGCTGGCGCGAAGCCTGTATCTGGACAGACGGAGAACCATTTGGCGGAAACTGTTGGAAATCTATTACGCCTGGAAGCTCGAACTGAGATTGGACAAGGAAGAGATCCTCACCCGT
The DNA here is from genome assembly GCA_012516115.1 of Bacillota bacterium. Classification (GTDB taxonomy): domain Bacteria; phylum Bacillota; class UBA4882; order JAAYXC01; family JAAYXC01; genus JAAYXC01. The sequence continues at coordinate 5,639 of JAAYXC010000215.1, forward strand.
TACCTCGACCGGGTCTATTTCGGCGCGGGTGCCTACGGTGTCAAGGCGGCGGCGGCCACCTACTTCGGCCGGGCCCCCCGGGCCTTAAACCGCGCCGAGCAGGCCTTTCTGGCCGGGGTCCTCCGTTCGCCGGCCAATTATTCCCCCTGGCGCCATCCGGATCAAGCCCGGGCACGGGTGGCCCAGGTCCTCGCGCGGATGGAGCGGTGCGGTTACCTGACCGCCGCGGCAGTGGCGGCCGTGGAAAAAGAGCCCCTCCGTTTCCGGGTGGTCCCCGGGCCGAACCGGATCGCCCCTTATTTCCTCCGCTACGTCCAGGGGGTCCTGACCGATCTCTTTCCGGAGGGGGCCTGGGGACTCCACGTGCGGACGACCCTGGATCCGACTTGGCAGGCGGCGGCGGAGGCGGCCGTGGCCCGTCTCCAACCCCACGATCTCCAGGCGGCCCTGGTGGCCTTGGATCCGGACACCGGGGCCATCCGGGCCATGGTGGGCGGCCGGGAC
>JAAYXC010000001.1 GCA_012516115.1 Bacillota bacterium
ACACTATCCATGGCCGCCCGCACGCGGGCGGCGTCCTCACCTTGCGGCACGAAGACCGCGATCTTCACGAAACGCTCGCCGGTGACCTTTAAAGGACGAAGGTCCCTCAGTCCCAGCCGTCGGGCTAAAAGCACGGCATGACCATCCGGCGCGGCATCGAGGTTGGTATGGACCGCCAGGAGGTTTAACCCGGCCCGCATCACCTCGGCCAGGATCTTCCCCTCCGGCGCCGCCAGGTCGTAACGACGCCGTTCGCGCCAAGGAAAAGGATGGTGAGTCACCAAGAGCTGGCAACCGCGTTCCACCGCGTCGGCCACCGTCTCCACCGTGACATCCAGGGCCACCAGGATCCGACGAACCTCGGCCCCGGCCCATCCGACGGTCAAACCCACATTATCCCAGGCCGCCGCCCATTGGGGCGGAAAGGCGTCATCCAGGGCTTTCTGCAGTTCGACCAGGCGCATAACGCCATCCCCCTTTTTCCCTCACCATGGCGCCGGTTAAAGAAAAATTCTCGCTTTACGTCCTTTTCCCTCCATCCGGGAGAAAAATAACGAAAATAAAAGGAGGGTTCTCCTTTCCCCCTCCCGTTTTTCTCTCTTTGGTGGGCCCACCTGGATTCGAACCAGGGACCGATCGGTTATGAGCCGACTGCTCTGCCGCTGAGCTATGGGCCCCACTCTCCGCAGAATATTTTACCGCAGAAAAAGGCCGGCGACAAGGTCCTGCACCGGACAAAAGCCCGCCCGAACATCGGATTTAGCCCATCTCATTCGATGAAATCTTTCAGCTGTTTGCTCCGGCTGGGATGACGTAACTTCCGCAGGGCCTTGGCCTCGATCTGGCGGATCCGTTCACGGGTCACCCCGAAGTACTGCCCTACTTCCTCCAGGGTCCGCGCCCGACCGTCCTCCAGGCCGAAACGCAACCGCAGGACCTTTTTCTCGCGGGAAGTCAGGGTATCCAAGACTTCTTCCAGTTTTTCCCTAAGAAGACGGAAAGAAGCGGCTTCCGCCGGCGCCGGCGCGTCCTGATCCTCGATGAAGTCTCCGAGATGGCTGTCTTCCTCTTCCCCGATGGGCGTCTCCAGCGAGACCGGTTCCTGGGCGATCTTGATGATCTCCCGTACCCGGTCCACCCCCATTTCCATCTCGGCGGCGATTTCTTCGGCGGTGGGTTCGCGACCGAGGGTCTGGACGAGCTGCCGCGAAACCCGGTTGAACTTGTTGATCGTCTCCACCATGTGGACGGGAATGCGGATGGTCCGCGCCTGGTCGGCGATGGCCCGCGTGATGGCCTGCCGGATCCACCAGGTGGCGTAAGTGCTGAATTTATAGCCCTTACGGTAATCGAACTTCTCCACCGCCTTGATGAGGCCGAGATTCCCTTCCTGGATGAGGTCGAGGAAGAGCATACCCCGACCGACATAACGCTTGGCGATGCTCACCACCAGACGGAGGTTGGCCTCGGCCAGACGGCGTTTGGCGTTCTCGTCCCCCTGTTCGATCCGTTTGGCCAGCTCTATCTCTTCGGCCGGCGTCAACAGAGGTACCCGTCCGATCTCTTTCAGGTACATCCGGACCGGGTCGTCGAGGGCCACCCCTTTGGGGAGGGTGAGATCAAGATCCTCCTCTTCACCGGTGTAACCCTGCGGCGGTTCGAGGTCCGTCTCGGTGGTCTCGGGAACGATGTCCACGCCGTTGGCGGCCAAGGCCTCGTAAATTTCGTCTATTTGTTCCGGTGTGAGCTCGATCTGATCCAGGGTATCCATGATCTCCCGATAGGTGATCAGGCCTTTGCGCTTCCCTTTTTGTAAGAGCTCCTGAATCGCCGGGAGGTTTAAGACCTCCGACTCTTTTTCTTTTCCACCTTTCTCCTTTTCCACGTCCCGTTCCATCCTTTTCCGGTACCTCTCCCACCAAAAAGAACGCCACCGACGATCTCAGACGCCAAAACCCAGTTCGGTCCGGTATGTTTCCAGTTCTTGCCGCACGGTCTGTTCTTCACGGAGACAGGCCAAAAGACGTTCACCCGTTTCGCCGGCGGTCTCGAGGGCGATCCTTGTGGCCTCCAGTTCCGCCAAGCGACGGCGCAAAGCCGCGGCCTTAATCCGGCGGCCGCATTTGGCGAAAGCCTCCGGCCGTAAGGGAGGGGCGTCCTCCCCGTCTCCGGCCACAAGGAGTTCCCGCAAGAGCGGGCGGAGTTCCTCCGGCGCCCGACGGAGCAGTTCCGCCTCGGCGGGTGGTCCTTCGAAGGACAGGCCACCCAGGAAGTTGTACAACTCACGCCAGGGACCGGGAGTAAAATCCTCCGGCTTTAACTCTTCTTTTATTCGCGCCACAAGCGAGTATTCCTTCAAGATCGTTCGCAAAAGTTCTTTTTCCGCCGGATGCGCACTTGACTCCTTTAAGTTTACGTCGCAACGATTAGTATTGCTATCTCGCCGCTCCTTATCCATCATATGGCGGTTTTTCCTCGTCTCTCGCACGTAGTCCGCCAGGTCCTTGGCGATGGTATCCTCGTGCACCCGCGTCCATCTGGCCACCTGCCGCAGGTAGGTCTCGCGCGCCGCGGCCGAGGCCACTTCGGCCAAGGCCGGGAGACAGGCCCGTACGGCGGCCGCCCTTCCTTCCGGGGTACTCAGGTCGGCTTTGGCCAGGGCACGCTGGAGGAGGAACTCCGTCAGGGGCAAGGCCGCGGCCAAAAGGCTCCGGAAGGCCTCCCCCCCTTCCCATCGTACCAGATCATCTGGATCTTGGCCGGCCGGGAGCACGGCCACCCGTATCTGGAGTCCATGCCGTTGGAGCAACTCCAGTCCGCGGACGGTGGCCTCCTGGCCGGCCTCGTCGCCGTCGTACGCCAGGATGACCTCGGTGGCAAAACGCCGGAGGAGCTCGGCGTGGTCCTCGCTTAAAGCCGTCCCCAGCGTGGCCACGGCATTATCCACCCCCGCCCGGTGGGCGGCGATGGCATCCAGATAACCCTCGACCAGTACGACGCGGCCGGAACGCCTGATGGCCTCCCGGGCCAGGGGAAACCCGTAGAGGAACCGCCGTTTGGCGAAGAGTTCCGACTCCGGCGAGTTCAGGTACTTCGGCTCGCCCTCGTTCAGGATCCTCCCGCCGAAACCAACCACCCGACCACGGGGGTCGACCAGCGGAAAGATCAGGCGGTCGCGAAAACGGTCGAGATACCCCTCGGCCGAAGGGAGCACGAGGCCCAAGGCCACCCCGTCCTCGAGGCGCAGGCCGTAACGGCGGAAGACTTCCACCAGGGTCCGGGGGCCGGGCGGTGCGTAACCCAGCCCGAACTTCTCCGCCGTGGCCCGTTCCACCCCGCGTCGCGCCAGGTATTCCCGGGCTTCCGCCCCGGTCCGCGGCGCCCAGAGCGCCCGCCGGTAAACTTCGGCCGCCATGGCGTTGAGGCGCAGGAGGGCGGACCGCCGCTTCTCCCGGGCCGCTTCCCCCGGGGTCTGGGGCTCCCACCGGAGGCCGACCCGTTCGGCTAAAAGCTTGACGGCGGCGGGAAAGTCCAGGCCTTCCAGGCGCATGATGAACTCGAAGGCATCACCGCTGGCCTTGCACCCGAAACAATAGAAGAACTGCCCCTCTGGATTAACGGTAAAAGACGGCGTGCGTTCCTGGTGAAAAGGGCAAAGGCCCACGTAACGACGGCCGCTCCGCCGCAGGCTCACGTATTCGCCCACAAGGCTCACCAGGTCGACCCGAGAACGGATCTCCTCGATCAATTCCGTCTTGCCCGCCATTTCACTGCCCTTCTCCCCATTCCACCGGCCAACAGGACGGAACGAACAACCGGTTGAATTCGGCCACGGCAAACCGGTCGGTCATCCCGGCGATATAATCGCCCACGCCGCGGGCGAGGTTCGTCTCGTCGCGATAGTGCGGCGGAATCTCCGTGGGATGGGCCAGAAGATATTCGTAGAGCGCCTGGATCATCAGGCCCACCTTGGCCTCTTCCTTTTTGGCCACCGAGCCCACGTAGACCCGGGCGAAGAGGAACTCCCGCAGCCCTTCGGTGGCCGCCGCCACTTCCGGGCTTTGCCCGATCCGGCCCGTCTTTTCGGTGTAATCGACCACGTCGGCGATCCAGGTATCCAGGCGCGCAGGCAACGTTTCGCCCAACACGCGCCGGACTTCGAGCGGGATCTCCTCCGGTCGAAGGAGCCCTCCGCGGACGGCGTCATCGATGTCAGGGTTGAGATAGGCGCTACGGT
>JAAYXC010000216.1 GCA_012516115.1 Bacillota bacterium
TCCAGAGATAGTGGATCGCCCGGTTCGATCCGCTCGTAATCGGCAGGATCGGCGAAAACCAGGGGCAGAAGGCCCATGTTGATCAGGTTCGCCCGGTGGATCCTGGCGAAGGACTTGGCGATGACCGCCCGGATACCCAGGTACATGGGGGCTAAGGCCGCGTGTTCCCGGCTACTGCCCTGGCCGTAGTTATCCCCGGCCACGACGATGCCGCCCCCGGCCGCCCTGGCCCGCTCGGCAAAGCCCGGGTCGATCCCGGAGAAGACGTAGGCGGAGATGGCGGGGATATTGGAACGCAAGGGAAGGATCTTGGCCCCGGCCGGCATGATGTGATCGGTGGTGATATTATCGCCCACCTTGAGCAAAACCCGTCCTTCGTACGTCGGAGGTAAGGGAGACTGCCTGGGTAGGGGTTTGATGTTCGGACCCCGGCGGAGCTCCAATTTACTCCCGTCCGCGGGCGGGAAGATGAACCCATGGTCGTTGGGGGAGAAAGCTTCTGGGAAATGCCGCGGAGGAGCTTCGCCCAAGGTGCGCGGGTCGGTGAGTCGGCCGGTCAAGGCCGTGGCCGCCGCCACCTCCGGCCCGGCCAAGTAGATCTGGGCATCGGCCGTGCCGCTGCGGCCCTGGAAGTTCCGGTTGAAAGTCCGCAGCGAAGAAGAACCCGAGGCCGGGGCCTGGCCCATGCCGATGCAGGGGCCGCAGGCCGTCTCGAGGATGCGGGCCCCGGCACCGATGAGGTCGGCCAGGGAACCGTCCCGGGCGAGCATTTCCAGAACCCGGCGGGAACCGGGGGCGATGGCGAGCGAAGTCTCCGGGTGGATCCGCCTCCCGCGGAGGATCTCCGCCACCCGCTTGAGATCGGCATAGGAAGAGTTTGTACAAGAACCGATGATGACCTGCTGGATGGGGATGGGGCCCACCTCGCGGACCGGCCGGACGGCATCCGGCGAATGGGGGCAGGCGACCAAGGGTTCGAGGACGGAGAGGTCGATCTCCAATCGTTCATCGTAAACGGCGTCCGGATCGGCCGCCAGGGGACGCCAGTCTTTCTCCCGGCCCAGCGAGGCGAGGAAAGCCCTGGTGATCTCGTCGCTCGGGAAGATCGAAGTGGTGGCGCCCAATTCCGCGCCCATATTGGCGATGGTCGCCCGTTCCGGGACGCTCAAGGTGGCGACCCCGGGCCCGGCGTACTCGAAGATCCGGCCCAGACCCCCGCGGACGGTTAAACGACCGAGGAGGTGCAGGATCACATCTTTCGCGCCGCACCACGGAGGGAGTTCCCCGGTGAGCCAGACTTGGACGATCCGGGGCATGGCGAGATGGAATGGTCCGCCGGCCATGGCCACGGCCACATCCCGCCCGCCGGCGCCGATGGCGAGCATCCCTACTCCGCCGGCGGTGGGCGTGTGGCTGTCCGAGCCGAGCAGGGTCTTCCCCGGCACGGCGAAACGCTCCAGGTGGACCTGGTGGCAGATGCCGTTGCCGGGCCGTGAGAAGACCACCCCGAACTTGGCCGCGGCCGAGGCCAAGAAGAGATGGTCGTCGGCGTTCTCAAAACCCGTCTGGAGGGTGTTGTGGTCGACGTAGCTGACGCTTAACTCCGTCCTGACCCGCGGGAGGCCCATGGCCTCGAACTGGAGGTAGGCCATGGTCCCGGTGGCGTCCTGGGTGAGGGTCTGGTCGATGCGCAGGGCGATCTCCTCGCCCGGCACGGGATTTCCGGCGGCAAGGTGCGCGCGGATGATCTTGGCGGCCAACGGTTCGCCCATCGGTGGGACCTCCTTGGGAACGATGGATTTTGGAGCTCGCAAAAAAGAAACGGCTGTCTCTTTAAGCTTTTTTAAGTGTAGCAGGCCGGGCCGGAGAGTGTCAATCCAGGGGATTCCCGGATGGATATTTTTTTGCCATCCGGGAGGATTTTTGGCAATCGAGGTGAAAATTATTATTCTGTAAGTTCCCACCATTCATCCCCTCTGTCTCACCCCGAAGGAGGAGCGACTACCGCCGTTGGATCCACCTCCGAGCACCTGTGGGAGGGATCGCCTTTGAAGCGGGTGGTAATTGTCTTCGCCGTTTTCCTCTCCTTTCTTGCCGCCTCTTTTAGCCTTGCCGGCCCTATTTACACCGAAGACTTCAACCGCGGCCGGAGCCTGCAAGAACTGGGGTTTAGAGATTTTAACCCTTTCTTTTGGACCTTGGACTTAAAAGGCCGCTATTTAAAGGGGATCGCCCCCGGAGGTATGGGGCATCCGGCGGTGATTTACACGCCTTCATTTACCGCCACGCGGCGGACGGCCGGACTCCGGGTGGAGTGGAAGGTGAATTTCTTCCTTCCCCGCCACGGGCACGGAGGCGAAGAAGAACTGGCCGTGGGCCTGACCGACGGATGGGGGAGGGTGCTCTACCGGCTTACCCTGGCGCCTTCTTCCCGGGGGAAGGAAGAAGGGTTCGGTATCGGACTCTACAAAACCGGCTGGCCGCGTGAAGTCCTGCTCAAGAAGGCCTTTTTCAAGGCCGATCCCCACGGCTGGCATGGCTTTGCCCTGGTCTTCTTCCCGCCTCAAGCAGGCGGCAGGCTGGAAGTCTACTGTGGGAATGGCGAGGTCTTCTCCCTGTGGGATGCGACCTATCTCGACTTCGCCAAGCTGTGTTTCGCCCACCGGGCGGCCAGGCGGCACCGGACGGTAGGGATCGACGATATCCTGGTGGTCCAAGAAAGCGAAGCCGTGGATACCATTCCTCCGGTTACAAGCCACGATTATCGCCACGAAGGCGAATGGATAAGGGAACCGGTGGAGATCCACCTTAATGCCACCGATGAAGGAAGCGGCGTGGCGGCCACATACTACCGGATAAACAACGGCCCGGTGATGACCGGGACCGAGATCGTCCTTACTGCAGATGGCATCTACGAAGTAAGCTACTGGTCGGTGGACAACGCCGGGAATGCGGAGGAAACCAAGACCCTCACGGTGAAGCTCGATACTACACCGCCGGTGATAACCCCGGTGGTTAACCCTCCGGCCGACCCGGCCGGTTGGCATAACGGTCCGGTGAGTGTGGTCTTTAATGCCACGGACAACCTCTCCGGGGTGGTGGAGGTAACTCCTCCGGTCACCGTCTCCGCCGAAGGCGCCGGGCAGAAGGTTATGGGCTTCGCCGTGGATGCCGCCGGGAACCGGACCGAAGTGGAGGTAACCCTGAACCTCGACCTCACCCCGCCGGTGATTCTTGAGTTCAACCCCAACGGCATCTGGCTCTCCGCGACGAGGCCGGAGATTACCGCCTCGTTCCGGGAAGAGCTCTCCGGGATCGCCGAGGCGAAGCTCACGCTTGACGGAGAGGAGATCAAAGAGGGCTTTCTTCTTACCTCTAACACCCTCACCTACACCCCACCCGCCGATCTCACTCCCGGCCGCCATACCGTGAATCTCACCCTCCTCGACCGGGCCGGGAA
>JAAYXC010000217.1 GCA_012516115.1 Bacillota bacterium
GTATAAGCAGATAAATTAATAAACATATAAAAAAGTACAGTTTCTTCTTCGGAGACTGTACTTTTTTATATGTTTATTAAAGTGCAGTGTATTAAGGAGGGCTCTTTTAATAACTCAGTATGAATGATTCACCAGATTTCTCAACTAGGAGCAAGGAGTCAAGCGCATGAAAGACTGATTGACAGTGTTGCTTTACGGTAACCCTCTATTTCTGGATGAACTGCGGTCGGGTTAGAAAGCAGCGCCGATATGGATATATACCGGACCGAGATGTAGGTGATATTCTGGGTAGACCGCCCGACATGGTCATGTTTGACTTTGCCCAGATGCGTCGCCCCGTTGAATCGCGGTCTCCGACTCCGATTCCTCACTTTGGGCCTTCTGCCTATTGCCCTTATCCTTGGAAAGTTATTTTGTCCTGTTCAGAGCATGGGGGATTAGCAACTGAGAAATTCTGAGAATAGATTCATTAGCTGATCTGGAATATCATGTTATGGGATGGCCATTAAATTTGGGATACTGGCTCTATTGACATTTTGACTCAACGGTGGTATACTCATCGAGTGATGAGAACGATCTCACATTTTTAAACATCGATCCTGTTCCGCTTGAGATGCGAATCACAGGGGGATCTTGGATGGGTGTGACGATCAACGATGTGGCGGCGTTGGCCGGGGTATCCAGAGCGACCGCTGCGCGGGTACTTGCGGGTTACGGATACGTCAGTGAGGAGGCTCGCCAAAAAGTATATGAGGCAGCCCGACAATTAGGTTACCGCCCACATTCCATTGCCCAAAGCATGGTGACCGGCCGCACGAAGACGATTGGGCTTGTCGTGGGAGATATCGAGAATCCGTTCTTTGCCAAGATGGCGCGCGGAGTAAGTGACACCATCATTCATGAGGGATACAATCTCATCGTCTGCAGCACAAATGAGAATCCCATTGATGAGCGCTCTGCCATCGACGGTCTTTGCAGAAAAAAAGTGGATGGCTTGATCATCGCTCCCGCATCCCGTCGGGAGCACTCCCATATCGATGAGTTGATTGAACACAAATTTCCAGTCGTACTCGTTGACCGCGTTTTAGACGTCGCTGGCGTCGACATGATCGCGGTGACGAATGTGGAAGGTGCTTTTGATGCAGTAAAGCATCTCCTGGAAAGGGGCTACCGTGAGATCGCCTTTTTAAGCGACTCATTCGAAATTAGTTCAAACGTCGAACGCTTTGAGGGCTACAAAAGGGCACTGGCCGAAAAAGGTCTGCCGATAAGGGAAGATTACATACGCACCGGGAGCTATACGGTGGAGGCTGGCTATCGTGAGGCTGTCTCACTACTCAGCGGTACGGTGAGGCCTGAGGCGGTCTTTGCCGCCAATAATTTCATGACCATCGGGGTTTTGAGGGCGGCCAAGGATATGCACATAGCCATCCCCGGACAGCTTGCTCTGGTCGGCTTCGACGAGATGGATTGGCTCGAGTTGGTCAGTCCCACTATTACCGCCATTGCCCAACCCGTTTATGAGCTGGGACAAGTAGCTGCACAGCGACTATTACGACGAATTGCGGGGGACATGACCCGTCCAGAAGTAATTCGCCTTTCAACGCGGTTGATTCCGCGTGAATCATCCGGGGTAAATCCAGTTCGCACGGAGGAGGAGATCGATGAGGTTCGTTGACAAGGTTGTCATGGTCACCGGGGCAGGCGGAGGAATCGGGGAGAGTATTTGCAGACATTTTGCCGATGAGGGGGCGCTTCTCGTTGTCACGGACATCGATTTGGCCGCTGCCAATAAAGTGGCTAACGAAGTAGCCCCGAAGAAGAGCTTGGTTTTGAAACTTGATGTGACCGATCCGACTTCTGTGGATGAAGCGGTAGCTAAAGCCATCCAAAGCTTCGGCCATATTGACGTGCTGGTCAATTGTGCCGGCGTTTCCACCATGCATTTGGTAGTGGATATGTCCGTTGAAGAATGGGATTTCAATTTCAATGTTAATGCCAAAGGCGTATTCTTGGTTTCCAAGGCCGTGGCCAAGACAATGATCGCCCGCGGGCGGGGCGGCAAGATCGTGAGCATCGCCTCGATGGCCGGCAAGCTCGCCGCTCCTTATCTCGTGCATTACTCAGCGTCAAAGTTTGCCGTGGTGGGATTCACCCAGGGACTCGCCCTGGAGTTGGCCAAGTATAAAATCAATGTTAATTGTGTCTGTCCGGCATTCGTCAAGACCGCCATGCAGGATCGGGAAGTACAATGGGAGGCTGAATTGCGGGGCATAACCCCCGAGGAAGTACGCGCTAATTATGTTAGAATGACGCCGCTAGGCCGGTTGGAGACGCCCGATGACGTGGCTAAAGTGGTTCTGTTTCTGGCGTCACCCGATGCCGACTTCATGACCGGTCAAGCGATCAATGTCACCGGTGGAGCTCTTTTGCATTAGACTCGGTATGGAAGCGTCAGGCTTGGTATGGTTCTGATTGTGCTGCTCCAATACTGGTGGCAAGCACATAACATTTAATCCAATATTAGGAGGAAAAGTAAATGGCAACATTGAACCAACTAGTGGCAAAGGCCAAAGAGAGCGTGTTCTTCACGGCACCCGTTCTTGAGCGGGATTTGGCCAGATTCCTGAAAGACGAGGAACAGCACATCCGGCGGTTGGCTAGCGAAGCGGTGAAGAAGCAAGTTAAACATATCTATTGGGTGGGAAGCGGGAATTCTTGGCGCAATCTCTATTCTGGCAAATACCTGCTGGATAAGTTCACTACCATCTCCAGCGACTATTTCATGAGCTATGAACTTACCTGGCGTCAACCGCGACGACTCGACGGAAACGCTATGGCCTTTTTCGCTTCTTTTTCCGGGAATACCGAGGATACCATTAACGCCCTTCGTTATGCTAAGTCGCGTGGTGCGCGTACCATCGCCATTGTCAATCAACCTGATTGTCTGATGGGCAAGGAGGCCGACGAAGTAATTCCTTTCCATTCTAAGGCCCTCTATATTCTGCCGCTGGCGGCCGCCTATCTCTTCAGTCTGGAGGTGGCACGACTCCAGGGAGCCAAAGAGGTACAAAAGACCATCGACGGCTTGTTTGCCCTGCCGCCCATTCTTGGCCGACTCTACCGCGATGAAGAGGCTCGCGCCAGGGAATTGGCCCATCAATACAAGGATGAACGGCTGTTTTATACACTCGCCAGCGGTCCGCTCTTCGGCTTAGGTTACAAGTTCGGCCTGACCGTATTCATGGAAAACATGCGCGTGAATGGATCCTTCATCGAGACCTCGGAATTTCGCCATGGCCCGGCGGAAATGCTCGACAGGGAACAACCGACCTTGGTGTTTTTGATCGGAACCGATGAATCACGCCCAATCAGCGAAAGGGTCGTCGCTTTCGCCCGCCAACACGGAGCCAAGGTAATCACTTATGATTACGCCGATTACGGCGTGGACGATCCATTGCTTGCCCCCTTCGTTCTTATGGTGCCGTTGCAATGGTTCGCAGTCTATTCCGTCTTATTACGCGGCATCGAGGATCTGGACGCCCGCGCGTTCATGGGGCATGGCAGTATGTCGCAAGGCAAGGGCGTCACCTGGCCGTGAGGAGGGCGAAGGGTGAAGGCTGTGGCATGTAAGGCCGTTGCCGTGGGCGACAATTGCATCGACAATTATTTGGCGCCGATCAACCGCAGATTCGTAGGCGGAAATGCCGTTAACGTGGCGGTGGCCCTTCGTCGACACGGGATTGCCACCGCCTACGTGGGCGCTGTCGGTGAAGACGATTACGGGCGGCTGATTTTGGACGCACTACGTGCTGAAGATATTGATGTCAGCATGGTTCAAGTCCTTTCGGGAGTGACCGGTTATACCGATGTCACGCTCAAAGACGGCGATCGGATTATCGGTCATGAGGAATTGGGTGTGATGCGCGATTTCAAGCTGGATGAGCGAACGCTGGATTTCATCGTCGGCCACAGGTTGGTGCACAATACTCTTTTAGGGCAGACGGCCCCGTATCTACGGAGATTCAAAGAAGCGGGCATGTGCGTTTCCTTCGACTACTCCGAGATGCGGGACGAGGCTTTTCTTTCGTCTACTCTTCCTTACGTGGATATAGCATTCGTCTCGTTGCCCGGCGCTGAATGGGAGAATGCTATGCAATTGGCTACCGCCTTAACGACGAGAGGGCCGAGTCTAGCGGTGGTCACTATGGGCGCCGCAGGGAGTGTCGCTTCGGATGGGAAGAACACTTGGTACCAAGTTGCTTTACCCGTTGCAAGACTCGTAGACACACTGGGCGCCGGTGATGCTTTCATTGGGACATTCCTGGCCTATTACTTGCGCCAGGAACCTGTTCATATCGCCCTGCGAGAAGCGGCGAGATATGCCAGCCGTACATGCACCCATCTAGGCGCATGGGTAGCCGGCGAAGGGGGTGAATACGATCAAGGCATTCATCTTTGATCGTCCCGGTTGCGGGCAGGTAGAGACGGTCGAATTAAGAGAGCCCGCTCCGGATGAAGTTTTGTTAAAGGTCGAAGCTTGCGGAGTTTGCGGTACTGACGTTCATATCTGGGCTGGGACCGAGCCGGCGGCCGGGCACGTCATCTTAGGCCATGAATTCGCCGGGGAAATCGTGGAGATTGGAGACCAGGTCACCGGTTACGATATTGGTGACCGCGTGGCGGTCGATCCGAACATCGCTTGCGGCACCTGCCCCGCCTGCCGGGAGGGCCGCGTCAATCTTTGCTCAAGTTTGAAAGCGTTGGGTGTCGATATAGACGGGGGTTTCGCCGAATATTGCCTCGTCCCTGCAAGACAGCTCTATCGCCTGGACGAAAAGACAACCTGGGAAGAAGCGGTGATGGTCGAACCGTTGGCCTGCGCATTGCATGGCATCGACCGTGCGCAACTACGGGCGGGTCAATCTGTTTTGGTGATTGGCGGCGGGCCGATCGGTCTGCTCATGCTGCAGCTGGCCCGCCTGCAGGGGGCAGGCAGGCTGGCTTTGAGCGAGAAAAGTAGCTGGCGGCGGAGTCTTGGTTTGAAATACGGTGCGGACGTCCTCTACGACCCGGCTAACGGTCGTCTGGCTGACCAAATACCCGTTGCCGACAGGCCGTAAGTGGTCATCGAGTGCGTCGGGCGGCCGGAAACTCAGGAAGAAGCCGTAAGCGTGGTGCAGCGGGGCGGGACGGTTGTCTTGTTCGGCTGCGGTCCGATGGGCAGCGTCTTTTCTGTTGATTCGTTTGGTATCTACGCTAACGAGATCACGATACGTGGAGCGGCCCTCAATCCGTTCACACACGCCCGCGCCATAAGGTTGATCAGTGAAGGACGGGTGGAGACCGGATCCTTGGTGACAAGCCAAGTCGGGCTCGCCGCCTTGCCCAATCTGCTGTCTACCGGGTTTGGCGATCACGATCTCAAGGTGGTGGTGCAGCCGGCCAGATAAAGTTTGGATGCAACGTCTGAGAGACTCCTATCCTCGTTGCAGTACAGTCCTTAGGCCAAGAATGATTGATTTAGGAGGAGAGATCCATGTTCAGGAACAGGAGGTTTCTAAAACCACTGGTACTGGTAATCAGTCTATCGCTCGTACTGGTCCTGTCGATCGCGGGCGCTAACTCAGCCTCCTCCATCTGGCAGCAATGCAAGGGGAAGACGGTCAGGGTTTTGTTGGATGCACATCCTTGGCAGCAGGCCATTGAAAAACATTTGGATGAATTTACCAAACTGACCGGTATACGCGTCGAACTGACGGTTTTGGGTGAAGACACTTACTGGGATCGCGTAACGCTCGGTTTGAGTTCCCCGAATCCGCCGTTCGACGTATTTAAGCTTTCGCCTAATCAAACCGGGTTCACTGGTTACCAAAACAACTGGATTGCACCCCTTGACGGTTTCATCAACAATAAGAAGTACACCGATCCGGCTTACAATTTCAAGGACTTCTATAGTTACATCGTCGAGGGCTTCCGTTTTCCGGACACCAAGGGGAAACTCTACGCCGTGCCGTTGACCATCGAAACCTACATGCTTTTTTACCGCAAGGACCTTCTGGCGGAACAGAATATAGACCAGGCAAACCTCAAAACTATGGATGACTGGATAAAAGCGCTTGATAAATTGCAGGCGGCTTATGCCAAGGACGGAATCGCTCCGGCCGTTATCAGAGGGCAGGATCCCACCATGCCGGACGAACTCTTGGCGGCGGTCTACAATTATTGGGGCAAACGGCCGTTCTTACCCCAAAGGATGTTCTATTTCGATAAGGACTGGAATCCCCGTTTCACGGATCCTGCGATCGTCAACGGTTTCAAGCTCTGGGCCAAATTGCTCAGTATGGGGCCAAAGGGTTCCACCAGCTTCACCTGGTATGACTGCGTGCATCATTTCGCCTCGGGCAAAGCGGCTACTTTTTGGTTCGATGCCAGCGTTTTCGCCGGAATCTTCGAGGATCCGAAACAGTCCAAGGTTGTAGGCAAAGTAGGTTATGCGCCGGTACCGCCAACGGCCACCGGTCATGGCACCACCCATTGGGGCTGGGGTCTCTCCATCGCCCAAAACTCTCCAGTCAAGGACGCGGCCTGGCTTTTTGTACAATGGGCCACAAGTCCTCAGATGGAAAAGCTGACTGCTCCGATGACCTACGGCCCGGTAAGACGGTCTTCATGGAAGTCGTTGCGTAAGACATTCGGTTCTGATTTCTGCCAGGCGGTCGATACCTCATTGGCGATGTCTGTGCCCGGCTATATGTACTTCCCTGGAGCGCGTGAAGTGGCCGACCGGATCATTGACGCCGTCATCCGCATTTCCCAGGGCGAAGACGCCAACCAGGTAATGAATTGGCTGGATAGTACCGCCAAAGATATCGTGAAACGCAACGGATTGCGTTAAGCTATACGCGGCAGACCCGACAAGGAAGAGAGATGGACGATGGACGGGACTCGTCGTCAAGGACGACGGGCCCCGTCTTCCCAAGGAGGCTCTAGGAAGTGGCCGCGCATAGTACGCCCAAGTGGTTCAGGTCATTGATATGTCCGGGTTATGTCTTTATAATGCCCGCGATCATCATCACCGCCGGATTGATCCTTTATCCCTTGCTCAACGGATTGATAGTAAGTCTACATCAATGGAATTGGGTCAGCAGCGGCATGAACTATATGCCTTTCATCGGCGCACGCAATTATGTACGGCTTGTGCACGATCCCTATTTTTGGAATTCTCTGCGCCACACTTTTTATTTCGCCCTTGGAGCACTGGTAATCGAATTCGGGTTAGGGATGCTCGGCGCCAGGCTATTGAATGCCGGACTCCGAGGCGCGCTTCTTTTCCGTACCGCTTTGATGTTTCCGCTCATGGTCTCCGATATCGTAGCGGCGGTCGCCTGGAAGATGCTCCTCAATCCTTCGATGGGACCCATCAATACCATCCTGGCCGGGTTACATCTCGGCAAGCCGAATTGGTTGGGTAATCCGGCCTTAGTCGTACCCGCCCTTTCCATCGTGGATGCATGGTGGCAGACGGGAAATTTAACTTTGATATTGTTAGCTGGTTTACAAACCATTCCACGGGAACCGATGGAAATGGCTAAGGTCGACGGTGCCAATAGCATTCAGCTTTTCAGGCACTTGGTTTGGCCACATCTAATCCCGTTCGCCAAGACGGCTGTGGCCTTTCGCGTGATCGATCTTCTGCGGGTCTTCGCTTTACCATGGGGGATTACGGGCGGCGGGCCCGGACGAGCTTCGGAAATGGCCCAGCTCTATATCTACGCTCAAGGCATGGGCAGGTATCTTGATATAGGCTACTCAACCTCCCTTGCGATTACATTCGCCATTATCGTGGGTGTCAGTGTATTAGTGTTGTTCGGCCGGCCGCATGGGGAGGGATAAATCGTGAAGAAAACTCTGTATCATACCGCGCTCTATATGGGGCTTGCTGTTTTGGCGATGGTCTTTCTACTACCCGTACTCTGGATGGTTGCCACCTCGCTCAAGAACCCAGTGGATGACACGAGCCTAGCTTTACCTTCCAAGCCGGTATGGGGCAATTACGCGGAAGCTTGGCGGACAGGCGGCTTTTCGGCGGCATTCTTTAATACAATGTTTATTGGTATCGGCGCGGTAGTAATTTCAATCCTAGCCGGACTTCCCATGGCCTACTCGTTTGCCCGCTACCGCGTACGCGGCAGAGGTGCCTTGAGCGGCAGTCTGTTTGCTCTGCGCATTCTTCCGGAAATGGTTTTTCTTTTGCCGTTATATGCCATGTATAGAAAACTAGGGCTCTTTGACACGAAAATCGGGATGATCCTGGCCTTTCAGATCATCACGCTGCCATACTGCGTTTGGCTCTTGCGCAGCTTCATCCTGCAGGTCCCCGTGGACTTGGAGGAAGCTGCCAGGGTCGATGGGTGTTCGGAATGGCTCGTTTTATGGCGCGTAACATTGCCAGTGATCGCTCCTGGTGTGGTCGCCAGTTCAGTTTTGAGCTTTATCGCCGTCTGGACTTCACTCCTATTCCCCTTGGCTCTCTCCTATTCCCAGTCCCAAACGGTGTCCGTCACAATTGCCAATTTCAAGGGATACGGCACGTTCAATTGGCCGATCATGGCCGCCGCCTCAGTTATTGCAACGATACCGCAGATTCTTTTCTTCGGCTTGATCAATCGTTATCTGGTAGCTGGCCTGACCATGGGCGGGGTCAAGGAATGACGCGACATGGAGGCGATTTCCATTCCATTCCAACTTCGAGGCTTTCCACCGGTCGCCCGTCTTTGTCGGAACTAAACGGACCACATTTCTTTAGGCTCATTGCGGCCTTGAATGGTGTAAACTCCAGCCCCTTCCCGGAGGGACTCGGGCTTATGGATCGTGGCCCCACTTCCCGGCTGGACCAACCCGGCGGTGATTTAAAGGTCAGTCAAAGGATGGTGGATGGCCCTTCGCGTTAGTATTTGGCATAATGGAATGGAGATATATTTACGGATTCACCGAGTTCGGGCCAATGATAAAGACATTCCGAAGTTCGATGTGACCAAAGAGCCTATTCTATCAGGGAGCAGTAAAGAAAACAAAGGACCCACCACGGCCATTTGGCTCGTGATTCTTCAGCTTGCTGTATGAGTTCCATAAGGACGGCCCTTTTAAGAGAGATTAAGCCGAGAGGCTAAGGAAACCCCCCATCTGTCAACTTCACCACACCACCCGCGAAATATGGCGGGCATGAGCGGGTAGGGCTAGGGAGATAAGGGCGGAGGAAGGCAGGGCGCAAAGAAGAGGAATAGAAAGGAGGTTTTTACGGTTGCAGGACGGCTGCCCCGCGGATCTTGCCCTGTCTTAGATCCTCCAGGGCCTCGTTGGCCCGCGCCAGCGGATAGACGGTGACCTCCGTGCGGACCGGGACCCGGGGGGCGAGGGTCAGGAACTCTTCTCCGTCCTGCCGGGTGAGGTTGGCCACCGAGCGGAGGCTGCGTTCCCCCCATAGGATCTCGTAGGGGAAAGATGGGATGGGCCTCATATGGATGCCGGCGCAGACTACCACCCCGCCTCTGGCCACCGCGCGGAGGGCGAGGGGGACGAGTTCGCCGGCGGGGGCAAAGACGATCGCCGCCTCCAGTTCCTCCGGCGGTGTTTCGTCCGTCCCGCCGGCCCAGACCGCGCCGAGGGCGCGGGCGAAGTCCTGGCCTTCCCGGTCACCGGGTTTGGTGAAGGCATAGACTTTTTGCCCCCGGTAACGGGCCACCTGGACGAGGATATGGGCGGCCGCGCCGAAGCCGTAAAAACCGATCTTTTCGGCCTCGCCCGCAAAGCGCAGGGCGCGGTAACCGATCAGCCCGGCACACAGCAAAGGAGCGGCCGCCAGATCCGGATAACCGGCGGGGAGGGGAAAACAGAAACGGTGATCGGCCACGGCGAACTCGGCGAAGCCGCCGTCGATCTGGTAGCCGGTGAAACGCGCCTCGGCGCAGAGGTTTTCCCGACCCGTCCGACAATACCGGCAGAGGCCGCAGGTCCAACCGAGCCAGGGCACCCCTACTCGGGTTCCCGGGGCCCATCCGGTGACCTTTTCGCCCATGTCCACCACCTCCCCGACGATCTGGTGGCCGGGGACGATGGGAAGACGCGTCGGGGGGAGTTCGCCGTCCACGAGGTGGAGATCGGTGCGGCAGACGCCACAGGCCAAGACGCGGAGGAGGAGCTGTTCCGGGCCCGGCCTGGGAAGCGGAAGTTCCGTCAAGACCAGCGGTCGGCCGGGTTCGGTCAGGATCGTGGCCCGCATTTCCGCCCCCCCTTTTCTCCTTCAACCTTCTTCTCCGGCGAGGGTAAACCATCCTGTCTTCGGGGTAAACCACGGTGCCAGCGGGGCCAAGGGATCGAGGCAACGCAGCCGTCTTCGTCCGTCCTCGGCCGGGACGAACGAGAGCCGTCCTTGCGGTACCCGGGCCACGATCTCGAGGTAGCCGGCGTCCATATACTCCCAGATCACCTGGAAGGGGACTTTACCCGGGACCCATTTCTCCACGATGACCACCCCGTGACCCGGCAGGACGGTGAAGACGACCTGGCGCGGGTCCGCCGGGTTCTGTAAGGCCTCGGCCCGGCCGAAGGCGGCTTTGATGGCCCGGGCCTGGGCCTCGGTGGCGCAGGAGACCGGGTAGTCGTAATAGGGCGGATCGAGATGGACGTGCTCCACATAGCGCGGGTCGTAGGCGATTACGCCCCGGTGGCCGTGGAGTTTCGAACGGGTAACCGGCACCCGGAGGCCGGCGAGCTTGTCCCATTCCTTTCCGAGCTCCACCGTGGGCAGGGTCCTATCCATCTCCATCATCTCCACCGCCTCCGAAGAGGGCGGGTCGTTCCGTTTCCCCTCCACTTCCCGTACCTCGGCGCCGAGGCCGTCGGGTCGCACCCCCACGATGACCGCCAGGTCGTCGTCGGTGATGTCTTCTTTTTCCACCGGCCGCGCGCTACCGGTGATCGTGGCCACGAGGGCCGCCAGGTAGGGATCCCAGGTGGCAAAACACCCCTCGCTGTACTGGCTTTTGATGGCGTCGTCCACCGCCGGAGCGCGCACCAGATCTTTAATGCGGACCATCTCGGTGAAGAAGTTCCGTTTCCCCAGCTCGCGGCTGGCCCGCCGCATGGCCTCCGGGGTGGCCAGGGCTTTCCATTGCCAATGGGGGATGGGGTCCCCCACCACTCGGTGCTGGGTTACCTCGAAGGTGCTGACGCTCGTGACCATCCGCAGGACGAGATCCTGGTAGAAGGAAGACGGATCGCGGCCGTCGATCCACGGATGGGAACCGACGAGGTCGAAGACATAGGCCCCCAAGGGCCGCTCTTCGCCGACGAGAAGGACAAGGCGGATGCATTTCGTCTGGGCCTGGAGGAGCCGGATGAGGCTGAGGATGGGACCTCCCCGGCGACCTTGTTCCACCAGGGTATGGAAGGCCCGGGCCGCCAATCCGGGGAAGTCGAAGTCCGCCGGGTCGGGAGGTTCCTTGGTCAGGGCCTGCTCGAAATGGGCGAGGATCTCCCCGAGCTCGGCCGGGGTCATGGCCAGGAGGGTAAAAAGGGTGGGCGTATGGCGCAAGCGCCAGCGCCGCCGGGCGGTGAAGAGGAGTGCTTCCCGCCAGGAGAGGGGCCGGCCGAAGGCAGCCGTGGTGATGATGAGGTCCGTATCACGGCCGGGCCGGGCCTGGACTTCGTGGCCCGGCAGACGAAAGCGTTCCGTCAAGCCTTCGATCGCTTCCTCGAGAAGAGGATTGAGGGGGCCCGGCTGAAAGGCCGACCTGACCCGGCGCCACCAGGAATGGATGGGTTTAGCCGCGGTTTCCATCGTCCGTTCCTCCTTTTAAAATTCCTTCGATCTCGGTTCGGAGCACGCCCTCCGGGTAAAACCCGCGCCAGCGGCCCAGGACTTTTTCCCCGTGGGCGAGGATGAGCTCGGGGAGGGTCTTGACCTCATAACGCTTTAGTAATTCCGGCCAGGCGGCCACTTCGAGGCGGAGGAATGGCCAACCGTAGGCACGGGCAATCCGCGCCAACGTCGGTTCCATGAGCCGGCCGGGCGCCGACCAGGCGGCATTGAAAAAGATCATCCGCAAGCACGGTTCTCCCTTCTCACCGGGAAGGAGATAAAGCCCCTTCTTCCGGTTTGGGTTTAACCTCACGTTTGGCCCCGGTCTTCTGGCTGAGGGCCACGATCACCCATTTCTCGCCCACCCGGCGGTCTTTCCGCCGGCCGAGCCGGAGACGGTCCTCACAGTCCTGGATCTCCCAGACGAGATCTTCTCCGCTTCCCCGCTCCAGGATAAGTTGGTAGCGGGCGAGGAACTCCGGGGGTTGTCTTCTGGTCTGGACGATCCGGAGATCCTTTATCCGTATCGGTCCCGGAGAATCAAGGGGTTTTCCGCTATAGGCCGTCGTCACCCGGTGGATGACGTAAAGATGGGTGACCATATTGACCGTTCCGCGGGCCACGCCCCGGGTCAGGGTCTCTTCGAGCAAGTCGGGGTCCAGTTTCTCCAGGGCCCGGTAATAGGTCGCCACCACTTGCGACGGCGAGGTCCTGGCGGTAATGGTAGGGGTCGAACGGCCGCGGAAGAAGAGGAGGGAGACGAGGAAGACCGCCACCCCCAGCCCTACCAGGAGA
>JAAYXC010000218.1 GCA_012516115.1 Bacillota bacterium
GATAGGAAGGGGACTGGACGACGTCGAGATCGATACGGGCCAGCCGCTCCGCAAGGCGCGCCAGGATCTCCGGCGAGACCAGGTCCTCTAAATAGGCCAGGCAGAACCGGGACGGTGCCCGCTTCCCCAATTTGAGCTGTTTGAACTTTAACTGGGGTGTCCGGAGTCGTCGGCGTAGAATGGCCATATTGGTCGATAAGTCCTCGGTGAACCCTTCATGCGCGCCGCGGATGTTCCGCTCGACTTCCGGTTCATCTAAGGTGCGTTCTTTCCACCCTTTAAAGGCAAAGGCCAAGGCGGACGGCCGGTCCTTGACCACCAAAAGGGCAAAACCGTAAAAAAGGCGTTCCACGGCCTCCTGGAGAAGTGTTTCTTCATGCCATTCGGCCACCGGGAGGACGGAGGGATCGGCCAACACCGTCTCGGGGGAAGAAGAAAGCGGGGTCAAGAGGTCGCGTTGGAGAAGGTCACGGTCGACGAGCCCGTCGAGAAAAAAAAGCATCGCTTCTCCACCCGGAAGGACAAGCCGGCGGCGGACGAGGTCCGGGCAGTCCCGCATCTTTTCTTCCAGGCCTCGGAGGGCGGCTTCATAACCCTCGGCAAAAAGGACGGCCGAGGGTATATTATTACTTGACGTGCCGGCGGCCTTCTCCCTTCTCCGGCGGCGTTCCCTCATCGGGCTTGCTCCTGGGTTAAAATTTCATCCATAGTATTGCCCGGGAAAGTCGCAGAAACGAAGGCTGACCGGGGAAGAATAACTCACGGATCCGGGTCTCAGCCCGGAGGGCTTCCCACGCTGTAGCGACGGTCTTCAGGCCGCCAGCCGGAGATACCAAAAACAGAAACTCTAAAAACGAGGTGTTCGGGTGCGCGATCGGGTGTTGAGCGGCGCCCTGATCGGCCTGGTGGCGGACGCGGTAAAGCTTTCCTTTAATTACCTCGCCTACCGCCTGGGCTTCACGGAGATCGTCTTCTGGCAGATCGTTGCCTTCCGGCCTCCATCCCGGCCCGGAAGGCCCTTAGGAGCCTCTCCGTGGCCCCGGCGACAAGGATCTCCGCCTCGGCCATGGCCGCTTCCAAGCTCAGCGGGCCCGGAACGATGGTCGTTACGGCCTCGAGCCCGGCGGCAAAGACCGCCTCATAACCCGGTCCGAGCCCGCCGCCTACGGCCAGGACCGGGAGGCCGAATTCTTTGGCCGCTTTGGCCACGCCGCACGGGGTTTTGCCCTGGACCGTCTGGCCGTCGAGACGGCCTTCCCCGGTCAGGACGAGGTCGGCGCCGCGGAGGTGTTCCCGCAGTCCGGTGGCCTCGATGACCATCTCCACGCCGGGGGTGAGGCGGGCATGGCAGAAGGCGAAGAGCCCGGCGCCGAGCCCCCCGGCCGCACCGGCCCCGGGGACCTCCCCCACTTCCAGGCCGAAGGTCTCCTTTATTACCGCCGCCAGACGGGCCAAGGCCGCATCTAATTCTGCCACCATGGCCGGGGTCGCGCCTTTCTGCGGGCCGTAGACCGCGCTGGCGCCCTCCGGCCCGAGGAGGGGGTTTTTGACATCGCAGGCCACGATGAACTCCGTCTCTTTAAGACGCGGGTCGACACCATCGGTCTCGATGCGGGCAAGGTGGATAAGGGCCGCTCCGCCGCGCGGCAGCGGCCGGCCTTCCGCGTCGAGGAAGCGATAGCCGCGGGCCTCGGCCATCCCGGCCCCGCCGTCGTTGGTGGCGCTCCCGCCGATCCCGATGAGGATCCGGCGCGCGCCGGCGTCGAGCGCCGCCTTAATGAGCTGGCCCGTGCCGAAGGTCGAGGTATAGCGCGGGTCTCTCTCTTCCTCGGCCAAGAGGGGCAGCCCCGAGGCCGCGGCCATCTCCAGGACGGCCGTCCGGCCGTCGGCGAGAAGGCCAAAGGAGGCTCGCACGGGCCGGCCGCGCGGTCCCTCTACTCCTACCTCGCGGAGCGTCCCGCCGAGCCCGTCGAGGAGGGCTTCGACCGTTCCTTCCCCTCCGTCGGCCATGGGAATCACCGATGTTTCCGCGTCCGGGAAGACTCTTCTGGCCCCTTCGGCCATGGCCTCCCCTACCCGGCGCGCACTGAGGCTCCCTTTGAACGAATCGGGGGCGATGACTATGCGCACGACCTATTCTACCTCCCGTAGTGCTTACTTTTCCGAAAATCGGGCCTAAAGCCGATAGACCTCTTCCCCGGCCAAAAGGTTAATACCCTTCTCCGCGAGGATGGAAATCGCCCGGTCCAAATCCTCCACCCGAAAGACCACCACCGCGTCGTCCGCGGCCTTGGTGACGAAGGCGTACATGTACTCGATATTGATCCCCGCTTCCTCGAGTAGACCCAAGGCTCCGGCCAGGCCGCCCGGGCGATCCGGGATCCGGACGGCGATGACCTCGGTGGGACTGACGGTCATCCCTTCGGCCTTAAGCGTCGCAAGCGCCCGGTCGGGGTCGCTGACGATCAGGCGGAGGATGCCGAAATCGGTGGTATCGGCGATGGAGAGGGCGCGGATGTTGATCCCCTGCTCGCCCAGGACCCGGGCCACTTTCGCCAACCGGCCGGACTTGTTCTCCAGGAAGACCGAGATCTGTTTTACCTTCATTTTGGCTCCCCCCTGTCTTTTTTTACGGCCCTGGCCGCACGGCATAGACTTCTCGCCGGTCGATCACCCGTTTGGCCTTGCCCTCCCTGCGGGCGATGGTCTTCGGCTCGACCAACTTGACCCGGGCATGGATCCCGAGGGTGCTCTCGATCTCGACCCGGATCTTTCGTTCCAATTCTTCCAAGCGTTTTACCTCGTCGGAGAAGATCCCTTCCGAAACCTCCACCCAGATCTCGAGCTCGTCCAGGTTCCGCTCGCGGTCCACGATGATCTGGTAGTGGGGCTCGACCCCCCCGATGGCCAGGAGGACGGCCTCGATCTGCGACGGGAAGACGTTGACCCCGCGGATGATGAGCATATCGTCCGTCCTGCCGAGGATGCGGGACATGCGGATGAGAGTACGGCCACAGGGGCAGGGTTCGGGGTAAAGAATACCGATATCACGGGTCCGATAACGCAGAAGGGGGAAGGCCTCCTTGGTCAGGGTGGTGAAGACCAGTTCGCCCTTTTCACCATAAGGGAGGCGTTGCCCGGTGACCGGATCGATCACCTCCACCAGGAAGTGGTCTTCGTTGACGTGGAGCCCGTTCTGGCACTCGCATTCGCTGGCTACGCCCGGGCCGATGATCTCCGAAAGCCCGTAGATGTCGATGGCCAAAAGCCCAAGTTTTTCCTGGATCTCCCGACGCATCTCCTCCGACCACGGTTCGGCGCCGAAGACCCCGGCTTTAAGCCGTAATCCCCGGAGGTCCATTCCTTCCTCGCGAGCGGTTTCGGCCATATAAAGGGCATACGAAGGCGTGCAGGCCAGGATGGTGGTGCCGAAATCGCGCATGACCGTCAACTGGCGCTTGGTGTTCCCGCCCGAGATGGGAACGACCGTGGCCCCGATCCGCTCCGCCCCGTAATGCACCCCCAGACCGCCGGTAAAAAGGCCGTATCCATAGGCCACCTGGATAACGTCCTTGGCCGTGGCCCCGGCGCAACTAAGGGTCCGCGCCATCACCTCGGCCCAGATGGCCACGTCGTTCTTGGTATAACCCACCACGGTCATCTTCCCGGTGGTCCCGGAGGAGGCGTGGATCCGGACCACTTCGTCCATGGGCGCGGCAAAAAGCCCGAAAGGATAGTTTTCACGGAGATCATCCTTGGTGGTAAAGGGGAGCTCCTGGAGTTGGGCAAGATCGCGGATTTTCTCCGGGGTTATTTTTTGGGCTGCAAAGCGTTCCCGATAAAACGGCACCCTTTCCGCAAGCCTGGCAAGTAGTCGTCGTAGCCTTTCAAGTTGTAAGGCCTCCAGCTCTCGCCTGGGCATGGACTCGTACTCGGGATTCCAGATCAACGGAGATTCCCCCCTTGTTTTCTAACGATATGAAAAAGCCTTTCGTCTCCAACTTCGGAGACGAAAGGCCGAAGCCTCGCGCGGTACCACTCCGCTTGGCCGCTTCCACGGCCCGCTCTTTAAGCCACCGGTCGGTTTGGCGAACCAACCGGAACCATCCGCCCGTTAACGGTGGGGCACCGTCGGGACTTACTCAGCCGCTGAAGGGCTTTTCCGTCCCGCGACTCCGAGGCGAACTTCGACACGGAGGAGGGCGACCCCGCTCCCACCTCGGTTCCCTCCCGGGAACCACCCGGGGCTCTCTTCCGCCCCTTCCGGCTACTCTTCCTCTTCCTCGTCTTTTTGGCTGCATTATATCACAGAAAGTGTAACATCGACAAGCCGGATAAAGTCTCACGGTTTCCCGAACCAGTGCGTGTCGAAATATCACGAACAATTTCGGCATTTTTCGACACAAATTCTTCCTCGAAAGTGCTATAGTAAAAGGAAAACAGGGTGCGGAGAGAACCCATCCCAGAAAGGGGAAGGGACATGCGTGTACGCTTGGTGGAGACTTCTCCCTTTCTTCGCTTTCTCTTTCGGGAAGCCCTCCGGCGGGCCCATCACGAGATCGTGGCCGAATGCACGAGTCTGGAGGAAGCCGTGAAACTGGCCGGCCGCCTTGCGCCCGAGGTCGTCGTGCTCGATCTCGAAGACGGTTTGACGGATTGGGAGGCGAGAATCCAGGAACTCGTCCTTCATCTCCCCAAAAGCCACCTGATCGTACTCGGTCCTTCCAGCGGTCGCCCCCGAAACGAATCCTGGTTCGCCGCTTATTTAGAGAAACCATGCTCTCCCCAGACGGTCTTAACGACCATCCAGAGCTTATCGATGTCAAAAGGACTCCTACCCGTCTAACCC
>JAAYXC010000219.1 GCA_012516115.1 Bacillota bacterium
GGGGTTGATCTTGAAAGGAAGGGGGGTGCTGCCGATCTGCGCACCGCTTGTGTTCAAATAATCGGTGACGAGATTGCCCTCGATCCGGTTGTCCTTGAGCACGATCCGGCTGCCGGCTTCGATCTTCAAACCATTGGTATTATTGCAGATCGTGTTGCCGATTATCTGCACGTCCTCGGGATCGCCGATGCCGACGCCGGTGGTGCCCTCGTCGGGGGCGAGGAGGATGCCCCAGAAGCCTTCCGCTTTGTTCTCCACGATCTTGTTACCTTTGACCATCGTGCGCGGGGCGTTCAAGAGATAGATTCCTTTGCCGTTTTTCACCGTGCAGCCGGTGATGGTGTTGTTCTCGACGATCGTGTCCGGCGAACCGAGGTAGACCTTGATCCCTTCCCGGCAATTCTCGATCAGGTTGTCGTGGATGTAATTGTACGGTCCCGAGGCATCGTGGGTAGCCCCCGTATTGCCGACCCCCACGGCCGCGCCGGAGAGGACGTCGCTCACTTCGTTGCCGCAGATCTCGTTCAGGTATTCATCCTCGCCATGGAGGTCGATGGCATCGAGCCCGGTCTGGGTTAAAACGTTGTTTCGGATCAGGTTGTTGTGGGCATAGTACTGGATCAAGACACCGTGACGAAGGTATGGGCCGATGAAGCGGCAGTTCTCGACCACGTTATACCGGCAGTCATTGGCGTAGCCCAAACGGTTCTTTTCGTGGCTATCGCCCTGGATCGTGACCCCGTAGCCGGCGCCGCTGGGGCCGAGGTCGGTGGCATTCCGGAAGGTCGCGTTCCTTACCACCACGTCGTGGCATTTAGCGATCCGGATGCCCATGCGCTGGAACTTCTCCACCGTCACGGTCTCCACCACGATGTTGTAAGAAGGAAGACCGGAGACGTCCTCGATGTAGATGCCGTAAAGCGGCCCGCCCGCCTCGGGGTTATTGATCGTGGTGTCGGTAGAGTATTGGCCGTTGAAGGTGGAGGTGATGGTGAGATGGGAGATTACGATGTCGTGCACACCCTGGACCCTGAGGACCTTGGTCGTGCCCTTCTTCGCGTCCTCGGCATCGAAGTTCGAGACGAGCAACACCCCGGTCTCGCTCTGGCCCCGGAGGTTCACCCCGCTTTTGAGGACGAGATTGGCATACCGGTCCTGTTCGCGACCGCTATTGAGGTTGTATACCCCATTGGGGAAGTAGATCTCGTCCCCGGCCGCGGCGGCGTCGATGGCCTTTTGGATGGCGGGGGCGTCGTCGGTGGCGTTGTCGCCGGGATCCGCGCCGAAGACCGTTACATCGATGGTCTTCCCGGTGACGGGATTCGGCCGGGGAAGAGCGTGCGGCGTGCCGTCCGGGTTGATAAGCCCGGGTTGACCGTAACTTACGGCCACGGGCGTCTCCTTGGGACGGCCTTCGGGTTTCCGCAAGAGCAACCCGGCCGGATTGGGGGGATAGATCTGGACCTCGGTCAGGCTGTTCCAGGCGTTTTTGTTGTTACCATGACCCATTATCCTCACATAACGCGCGTTCGTATCCGGGAGGTCGAAGGCTTCGACGTCGGTCGTCTTTCCGCTGCTCGTCCCGGCGAAGACCCTCGTCCAGGTTTGCGCATCGTCCGAGACCTCGATCTCGAATCGCATCGCGCGTTCGTCTCCTTTGTAAAAGGCGATCCCCAGGTAACCGATGGCCTGTCTTGCCCCCAGGTCGAAGAGGATCCATTGCCCGTCACCCAGGGCCGACCAGCGGGTATCCAAGTCGCCATCGATGGCGTTCGCCGGCACGTTGCCGTCATCGGCGCTGGCCGAGACGGCGACGATCGGCAAGGGCGTGGGTTCATTCGTCGCACTCGGCATGGTGGCCAGGACAACGAGGAGACCCATAAGAAAGACCAGGAAAAACTTTCGCCGGTTTGACATCGGTCTTACCTCCCATCAAGGAATCTCCTTACGGCGAAAAATCGTCCTTCCTTCTCCTTGCGCCTTCATATTAACTCGAGTTTGCATAACCGTTTCGAAGAGGAAATCTTTTGGTTTTCCGCCATGACCGATATTTCAGCTAATCATGCGGCTTAATTTGATTACTCGTGTTATCATATTTTTTAGTTTTCGACGTGGAACCCAATATTCCTGCCGCAGGCGAAAAAATCTTCGCTCCTTATCTTGGAAAATCTTAAGAACGAGGGGACGCAGTAGTCCGCCGGACTACCAGCCAAGGGGTAAATAGGGGGGGCGCCTGATTTTCTCTTTCCCCGCGTAACTTTTGGATAAGAACCTGGGCGGCCGCTTTGCCCCGTTCGTATTGAGGATGGCCAATAGTGGTAAGGCCGGACCGTACGATCTTGGCCACGGGAATATCATCGTAACCGATGACCGAGATCTCCTCGGGCACGCAAATTCCTGCTTCTTCTAAAGCCTGCAGGGTACCGATGGCGCTCATATCGTTCAGACAAGCGATGGCCGTCACCTCCGGGAAGCGAACCAAGACCTCTTTGGTCAACCGATATCCGTTTTGGAGTTCATAATCTTCATCACCCATGTTGGGTTCCGGGGGCCCCGTCAAAAGATTTTCTTCAGGGAAGACCAAGCCCCGTTCGGCAAAGGCAGCCCTGAAGCCATCCACGCGGTCCCGTCGGGCGGCATTGCGCAAAGGACTGGAGATAAAAACGATCCTTCGATGGCCGAGGCCGAGAAGGTGATCTGCCGCCAGCCAACCGCCATAGAAATGGTTGACCAATATGCGATCCACCTGCGGATGGAGAACTTCCCGGTCGAAGACCACCACCGGGATGCCTTCCTCGACCAACCTCTCGATAAGCTCGAGTCGGCCGACGATGCCGAGCATGATCACCCCGTCAACCTGGCGCTGCAAAAGGGTGCGGATATACTTTTCCACCCGTTCGTCGTCACGATAAGTGTTGCAAAGGAAAACCGTGTATCCGTAGTGGTGCGCCACGTCTTCGACCCCTTGGGCCACATGAGCATAGAACGGATTGGTGATCGAGGGGATGAGCAAAGCCAGCATCTTGGAACGATTCGTCTTGAGCCCGCGCGCAAGCTCGTTCGGACGATAATCGAGTTCCCGCGCGGCCTTGAGAATTCGTTGCCGCGTCTCCTCCGAGACCCTGGCATTGGGAACGTTGTTCAAAACAAGGGAAACGGTGGTCCGGGAAACCCCTGCCCGCCGGGCCACATCTTTACTCGTCGGCCTAGGCATATGCTATAATCCCCTCCTTTTCCCGGCCAAAATATAGTTCATAGCAATCTCTCCTGTACTACCGTATAGTTTTCAGCCTCTCCGGGAATCGATCGATTTTAAAGATCGGCCAAGTACCGACGGATCTCTCTGATGAAATGAGGAAAAGCTATTTCCGGATCGTCGATCTCAGGGTGCCAACGTTTTTCCCACTCGAAGACGATCCAGCCCGTATAACCTCCCTTTTTGAGGAGACGGAGACATTCCCGGATCGGTACCTCCCCTTGGCCCAAGAGACAATAAATATGCGAGGTCGCCGAGGTTTTAGTCTTCGAATCCTTAAAGTGGATAGAGCGGAGGTAGTCTTTTAACTCTCCATAGGTCTCCGCCGGCGTTTCATCCGCACGGAACGAATGATGGACATCCCATACCACACCGACCCGCGGATGGGCGGCCATTTCCACGATCCTTCTGACTTCCCGGCCGCGGCAAAAATGACCATGCGTCTCTAAAAGCACGTCAATCTCTAAAGGATCGGCAAAGGTCGCCAATTCTCTCAGACCTTCCGCGATACGCTGCATAACCTCCTCTTTGTGCTGCCCCGGAGGCACCTTGTCGCCGAAGACTCTGATCCGTTTTACGCCGAGCTCTGCCGCCAATTCGAGCTGGGAGCGACCTAAGGCCAGCATCTTGAGGCGTGTTTCCGGGTTGCTGAAGGAAACCGAAGTCTCTAAAGAACAAATGGTCAGTCTACGCGCGGCCAATTCAGCCTTGGTGGCCGCGATCTTCTCGTGGCGGAAAGGTTCGGCCTCCCATAGGTCGTCTAGCACCGATCCTACAC
>JAAYXC010000220.1 GCA_012516115.1 Bacillota bacterium
ATAGTATAGATCGACTTGAGGAGCGCTCCGGATACGCGGCGAAAGTAGGTTTTCGTGATGAACGCCGAATATTGAGATTTCATGGTACCCGAGCCTTCTCGGCGAGGATCCGACCTGTCCAATTATGTTTCTTAAACTTTTTTAATTGGCTTCGTCGGTTATTCTTCTTTTCCTTCTATGCCAGGCCTTAAAGGTATTTTCGTCCCTTCGGGCGTAGATCGAACTTACCGATCTTTGGAGGGCTAGGCGATGAGGATAAAGAATATTTTAAGCTGGCCCCCCGACACCACTGCCGAGAGGAGGAGATGGAATGGGGGAAAAGTTAAAATGGGGTATTTTAGGTTATGCCCGCATCGCCCGGCAGAGCGTCATCCCGGCGATCAAGCGGGCGGCCAATTCCGAACTGTGGGCCGTGGCCTCGCAGCGTCCCGAGGTCCGCGCCGCCTGCCGGGAGGAGACCGGATGCCCGAGGGTCTACGAATCATATGAGGAGCTACTGGCGGATCCGGAGGTCCGGGCGGTCTACATACCCCTGCCCAATGCCCTGCACAGGGAATGGACGATTAGAGCGGCAGAAAAGGGGAAACACGTTCTCTGTGAGAAGCCCCTGGCCCTTAATGCCGCCGAATGCCGGGAGATGATCGCGGCCTGCCGGGCGAACGGGGTAAAACTCATGGAAGCCTTCATGTACCGCTATACCGACCGCATCCGGAAGGTCCGGGAGGTCCTGGCCTCCGGGCTCCTGGGGGAGATCAGATACATCCACGCCGAGTTCCGCTTCTTCTTAGATCGGGACCCGGACGTACGGCTCGTGCCGGAGCTCGGCGGGGGATGCCTTTATGATGTGGGCTGTTACCCCGTGAACTTCATCGGTTTTGTGACCGGCGAAGCGCCGGAGGAGGTGGAGGCCGAGGCGGTCTACCACCGCGGGGTGGACGTCTCCTTCGCCGCGGTCCTCCGCTACAAAAGCGACCTCATCGCCACCGTGAGCAGCGGTTTCAACTCGCGCCTCCGCACCTACGCCGAGATCGCCGGGACCAAGGGGGTCCTCGAGGTTCCCGACACCTTCCTCGGGGACGCCGGGAGCATATTCCTTAATACGGCCGAGGGCCGCCGCGAGATCCCGGTAGCCGAGAGCGACCGCTACCGCCTGGAGATCGAGGACTTCGCCGCCGCGGTGCTGGAGGACCGCCCGCCGATGCTAGGCCTGGAGGAGTCCCTGCGCAACATGGAGGTCATCGAACGGCTGCTGGAGGCGGCCAGGGGTTGAGGCGGCGGTTGCACCTTCGCCTTCTTCCGCCTGGGGCTGCACAAGTTAAACTTGCGATATTTCACTTACAAGAGACGCGATGAAACCTGGCTATCGTAAGATAAGGTTCAAATGCCTCCGTTCCGGCGCCGCCTCTCCGCCCCCGGAGGAGCCCGAGGCCTCGTGGATGAGGGTCGTATATAGCTGTTCTCGGGCAGGCCGGCCGGGACCACCCGGGGCGTGAAGGCCTGGCCGTTCCCGGTGTAGGGACACCGCGAAGCCCATGGCGCTCCGCATGATGTCCTTCATCAAGCTTCATCAAGCCGTAGGGATAGATCTGGTACTGCTGTCGAACTCCAGGGGATACATGTCCTCGTGGCCCTCCCTGGCTCCTTTCACAAGTTTTTCGTGTGTTTTTCGTATGCGCGGAGCTCAATCCCGCGTCGTTCTCTCCACCGCATCCACGAAGGCCTTGGCCAAGGCCATGTGGCCTATGTGGTTGGGATGGACCCGGTCGTAGGCGAAATGACAGGAATGGTAGTGCACCAGGAGCCGGTCGAAGGCCGCCTTGACCAGGACCGCACCGGTAGCAATGCGCCGGGGCGGAAGACCGGTCGAGATGAATCATGGGGAGTAGGCCTGAGGTTTTACTTTGATGGACTTTACTACTGCAGTTCATCGTAGTATACTTATCATAGGTTAACCCATAGCGGAGGTAAGGTAAAGTGCAGAAAGTCATTATCTCCGAAAAAGGACAGATCTGCCTACCTGCTTCTCTGCGCAGGCGGTATGGTTTGAAGAAAGGCGACAAGCTGGGGGTGGAGGAGGCCGACGGCGCCATCGTGCTGCGTCCCCTGCCGCGCCATCCCCTGCTCGCTCTCAGAGGAAAGTTAAAAGGCGCAGGCGGAGAGAAGCTTACGGGCACCCTCCTCAGGGAACGCGCGGCGGATAGGGAGCGCGAGCGAAGTTGAGCCCCCGAAGGTTTGTCTTCGACAGCTACGCAGTGCTCGCGTTGATGGAGGATGAACCCGGGGCCCAGAGGGTGGCCGAGATCATCGCCGATGAGGCGGCCGAGCTTTATCTGAGCATGATCAATTTGGGAGAGATCTACTACATCATCGCGCGGAGACGGGGCGAACCGGCGGCCGAAGAGGTGGTGCGCGGTGTGATGGAGGAGGAATCGCTCGTCCTCGCCGAAGCCACCTGGCCGAGGGTGAAAGAGGCGGCGCGCATCAAGGCGGGAGGCGGGCTTTCGTACGCCGATGCTTTTGTGCTGGCGCTTTCCCTGGAGATCGTGGCTCCGCTCGTCACCGGCGACCCCGAGATCCGGGCGGCGGCCGGAAGGCTCGGCGTGGAAGTGCTCTGGATCGGCGGGTCCTGATTTTGGATTTCCCGGCCGGGAAGCCGCGGGCGTCCGGTTTCCTGTTTAACATTTTTACCTATAACTGATATCGCTTGTAAAATCTCTAGTACTACTACGTTAAGTAATTGCCATCACACGCCATCTATGGTATAATCAATGCATGACCAAGAAAGAACTTCTCGAAGCCCGTGGAAGACTCGAATTGTTCCTCGGTTCCCTGCTCCCCCTGACGGGGAGGCTGGAGCGCCGGCGCTGGGGTAGCTTCTACGTGCAAGGGCTGCTGCTGGAAGGAGGCCGCAAGTCGGCAGCCCAGATGGCACAGAGATATGGTGGCGACGTCCAGGCGCTACAGCAATTCGTCAACCAAAGTCCGTGGGACTGGTATCCCATCCGCCACCGTCTTGCCTTGAAGATGAGCGACGCCTTGGGGAAAGACAGGCCGGCATGGGTTGTAGATGATACCGGCTTCCCCAAGAAGGGCGAGCACTCGGTGGGGGTGGCCCGGCAATACTCGGGGACCCTCGGCAAGGTGGCCAACTGCCAGATAGGGGTGAGCCTGAACTACGCCACGGACGACGGGTGCGTGCCGATCGATTTCGAGCTTTATCTTCCGGAGGAATGGGCCTGGGTGCCCGAGAGGCGGGCCAAGGCCGGCATCCCGGAAGAGATCAAGTACCGGACCAAACCGGAGATCGCCCTGGAGATGATCGACCGGGCCATCTCCTGGGGCGTGCCTCCTGGCGTGGTCTGCGCCGACGCGGCCTACGGGAACTCCGCCGATTTCCGGGCGGAGCTTGTGAAACGAGACCTTACTTATATGCTGGCGGTAAAAGGCAATACCGTGGTCCGGACGGAAGAAGGTCAAACCCAGGCTGTCGAAGATCTGGCCGCCGAACTTCCTGCCAACGCCTGGGCCGAAGTCTGCTGGCGGGAAGGGAAGAAAGGAAAACTAAAAGCCGCATTCGCCGCGGTGCGTATCTTTCCCAAGCATGAAGAACAAGCCCAATGGCTTCTGGGCCAAGCGCCGCGGCAAGAAGGGGAGGAATGGAGATATTGGTTCTCCAACCTTCCGGCCGAGACCTCCCTCCTCGAACTGGTCCGGTATGCCAAGATCCGCTGGTGGGTCGAGCAGAACTACCAGCAGCTCAAGGACGAACTCGGCTTGGACCATTTCGAGGGCCGGAGTTGGACCGGCTGGCACCACCATGTCACCCTGGTCATGATGGCCTTTGCATTTCTCGTCTTGGAGCGGTTGCGCAGCAAAAACTTCTGGGTCTGGTTTGACCCTCCCCCAAGTCAAGGCGGAGATCCAGCTCGTCCTATTGCACCTCTTGGGCTTCTGCCCCACGTATGGGACAAGGATTCGTGGCCATACTTAACGTAGTAGTAATAGAAAGTCTTTCTCTTTCAAAGACGAGCGACGGTCTCTACCTCTTCGCCAAGACCCACCCCGCGCCCGAGGCCTTCGTCATCACGAAGGACGAGAAGGACTTCGGCCCCCTAACCGAGATCGAGACGGCCCGCGGCCGCGTCCAACCCTTCCGGGTACCGGCCTTCCTCTTCCTCTACCTCCTGGGTGCGGCGGAGCGGAACAAAATAGAAAAATAATCTAAAGCTCTTTTCCGAGTAAAGGTTGATCCAAGCCATCCATTTAAGCCGCGCGGAAGAGTAGCCTGGTA
>JAAYXC010000221.1 GCA_012516115.1 Bacillota bacterium
GGCCAGCGTACATGAGGAGGCGGGTTAGGGTTTTTTCCCGAAGGCGATCGATGGCGGCAAAGTCCATGTGGGGTACGTAGTACTTTTCCAGCCGGTCGGGGGCGGCCTTGGCCTGGGCCAGGCAACCTACCGCCCGTCCGATCAGGTCGGCGAAGAGGGTCATGGCTTCCTTGCCCTGGTCGTCGTCGGCGCCGGGAACGAGATTTTCCTCCAGGGCGAGCAGGCGGGCGTCGGCCGGCGAATACGGATGGTAGTCGTTGGCCGTGATAAGGCCGATGGAGAGCTCGGGGATGAAAAGGTGTTCCACCCGGTGCGGGTCGAATCCACAATGGAAACATTCAACCTCGAACCCCCGTCGAACGGCCGCCGCCAGAAGCCCGGCCAAAAGGAACGATTTACCCGTGCCGGGGGGGCCCGTAAGGACGATCTTTCGCCGGGCGGAAGAGAAAACGGTGGCCAGATATTCCCTGGGCCCATCGGGGGTGATGGCGCTGGCGAAAAGGTGCCGGACCCGTCCGGGGGGATCGGCCGACCTCTGGCCGGAGAAGAGTTCTTCCTCCAGGGTGTGAAGAAGGGTGTAAAGACGCCCACGGCGACACCGGGCGCCGTTTTCGGCTGCCAGGACGTCGCGGATCTCTTTGGCCGCCCGGAGGAGACGGTAGGCCCGCGCGAAATGTCCTTCGATGGCCCGCGCGGTGGCGATGATCTCCTTCCTGACCGCGACGAGACCGGCTTCGTCCCAGTATTCGCCGAGGGTTATGATATCGTCCACGCACCCCGGGTAGCGGGGGTCGACCACGTGGGGCGCCGTCCCGTCCAGGAGGGCCACCTTGAGGGTGGGGAAGACCACCCCGTCCAGGGAATCGTTGTCCGAGGAACATTGCAAAAGCTCCACGGCGAAGCCCCGGGAGGTCATGGCCGCGGCGAGGCCGCGCATGAAGGTGCTCTTGCCGACCCCGGGCCCTCCTTTGAGCACGAAGATCTTCCGCGCTTCTTCGGGCCGGATGATCTGGTCGTAGAACGAGTAGAAACCGTAGGCAGTATTACCGCCGGGAAAGAAACGACGGACCTCGGTCCCGGCGAATTCCATCTCCCTTACCTCCTTTGCCCTGTTGGGTTGGCGGTTCGCTTTAAGTCTATGAGTCCGGCCCGGGGAGCGTGCTTCGCCGATTAAATTCTTTAGTCCGGTGAAAGGGCAGGAAAAAGGGGGAAAGCCGGAGAAGAAATATCCCGTCATCAGCCTTCCGGTTCGACGGGGGGGGATGTTCCAGATGGCCCGTGCCTTTGTCCACGGCGAACCCCGACCGCTTGCCACCTTCAATCACGCCGTGACCCTGACCTTGCTCGGGACCAACTTCCTTTTTAACCTGCTGGCCAACACCGGGTTCAAGTTCGCCGCCATGAGCACCACATGGCGGAGTTTCCTGGCCTGGCAGGTGGTGGGGAACCTGGCCGGTTTCATCAGCGTTCTTACTCTGACCGGGCTTTTGCGTTACCTCCCCCTTCACGTGGTCTATCCGGTCACGGCCGGGCTTACCGCCTTGGGCGTTCAGGTCATCCTGGCCCGGATGGTCTTCGGGGAGACGATCTCTTCCACCCGCTGGTTCGGTTCCCTTCTGGTGGCGGTGGGCATCGTGCTGATCGGCGGTGGTTAAGCTGCTCCGGCGCATCCATCGGCGTCCGGTGGTTCGAGAAAGGCGATCCGGTAACGACGCGGAGCGTCCGGAAGGAGGCGGCGGTATGATCTTCGAGGCCTCGTGCCTCCTCTTGCCGCTGGAGGTCTTGGAAGCCCTCCAGCGTGGGTTTTCCCCGTCTTCCGGCCCCTTCCCCTCTTTGGAGGCTTCTAGCCTCCCTCCGTTTGCCGGAGACGGCTTCTATTGCGGGATGGCCCTCCTCTGGCTGCGGGAAAGGATGATGCTCGACCTTCTTTGTTCCGACTACGATGACCTGGCCCGCCGGCTGGGGGCCGGCCGGGTCTGTGTGGTCTTTACCCCTGCCCACCGGGAAAGGTTTTACGATTTGCTCGTCCCGGATGAGTATCCCCTTGGGGAGCTGGCCCTTTATGCCAGCACTTCCGGGGCGCCGGAGGCCGGGGAAGGAATGCGGGCGGCCATCCGCTGGTTAAAAGAATGTCTGGGCCGCGTCGGCGAAGATCGGGCGGCCATCGTGCTCATCGGGTAGGCGAAGACGGAAGCGGGCTACCTCCGGTTCGTCACGCCATTCCCATACCCCTTTGACCCCGGCGAAGGCGGCCC
Source organism: Bacillota bacterium (assembly GCA_012516115.1). Classification (GTDB taxonomy): domain Bacteria; phylum Bacillota; class UBA4882; order JAAYXC01; family JAAYXC01; genus JAAYXC01. The sequence continues at coordinate 2,256 of JAAYXC010000221.1, forward strand.
CCAGTTCCAGGTGGAACATGGCAATGCCGACATCGAGCCCTCTGGCGGTCGCGATCGGGGGCGAATCGATTCTCACCGTGATGGCGTTTTCTTCCACCAGAAAACGCCAGGGCTGGCGGTTGGCCGCGGAAGGAGCATATCGGGCGGCCGTAAGAGCGGTCCGTGCCCAGTCCGGAAGCGCATGGGACTCAAGACCACCCGGCAGGAGGAGCTCCGCCAGCGGTCGGCGACCGGAACCGACGGCGGCGTGGACGATTTTCTGCAGTGGGCCCGGCGGGGCGCCGTAACCCAGGGCGATGACCGCCATGAGTATTTCGCCCGGACCGACTTCCGCCAGCCGGAGGGCTTCTTCCCGTCGATAGGTGCCGCTCACCCAGCAGGTGTCGAGCCCCAGGGCCGTGGCGGTAAGGATCACATGTTCACCCCGGTAGCCGGCGGCCGTCGCGCACCGGGCTGTGGCTACCGGAGCAATGAGGGCTATCAAGGCCGGGACCTGCCGGAAGAGGGGGCGGGGGAAGACCCGGGAAACCCCTTCCGTGACGAGCCGAAGGCGGATCTCTCTACCAAGTGGAAGAACGAGGTTAAAGGCCCTTTCCAGGGCGGCCAGGTCGTTCGGGTGGAGTCTGGCCCCGGTGAAACTCCGCACCGCATGCCGGCGAAAGATGGCTTGATAAAGCTCAGACAAAGCCGACAGAGAAGACAAGCCCTTCCTCCCTAGAATCTTATCCCGCCCGTGAGCCGGAGGTCGCCTTTTAGGAGATCCCATCCGAAGCGGACGTAATAACAATGGAAATACCGGATCCCTGCCATCTCCGCCTTTTCCCAGTGCCCCGGGGCCAGCCGGTATTCTCCGGTCAGGGCCACTCCCCATCTGGCGTTGAGCCGCCGGGATGAACTCGCCCGCAGGGAAAGGAAGGGAGAAGAGAATCCCTCCTGTCGGCCAAAGGTCAGGGTCAGTTCGTCTTCCTCTTCCGTGGTCGTTCGCCACCAGCGTAAGACCAGGGCCGTCTCCGAGATCATACCCGTCGCATCGGTGGTTTCCCCGGTCCAGTATCCTTCCAGGGCCAAGGTACCGCTTCCCAGGTTCCAGCTCGGTCCGCCCAGGGTCAATCCCGGGGTGAAGCCGGTGGTGGCCGTGTAGGCCAACGTGGGTTCGATCTTCAGTTTTTCGTGCGGACGCCAGGGAAGGGCGATCTTCACCGCCAGTCCATGGGCCGTGCTGGCCGTGCTGCCGAAGACGAACCCCAGAGAGGGACGAAGGTCGGTGGCGAAGGAGAGATCCAGGTAGAGGCCGCGTTCGTCGTAACCTCCGGCCAGGCGGGGCCATTCCTCGCGCCGATCCAGGTCCAGGGTGAGACGGGGGAGGGGGATCAACCGTCGGCCACCCAGAACGAGCCAGGCATGTTCCACGGTCACCCGGCGGCCCTCCAGCACGAGGCGGCCGGCCAGGAATTCATAACACGGCACCGACCGGTCGCAGCGGGTGATGCCGGCGGCGGAAAACTCCATGCCGCCGGTGGCCGTGGGGTTTATCTCTTCCGCGCGGATGAAGTAACCCCGAAGACGACCGCGGATCTCCTCCCCGGTAACGGTCCTTGGGGCCAGATCGACGGTCACCCGTGCGGCGGAGAGGACGTCTTCGCCGGCGGTGAGGGTCACTTCTCCTTCCGCCACGACCTTCCCTTCCCGGTAGAGGACCTTTTGGGCCCGGAGGACGAGCTCGCCGTAAACGAGGACCGCCTCCCCTTCGGCCAGGATGTAGCCGCCGTCGGCGGCCAACTCCAGGCGTTCGGCATCCATGAGGAGCGGGGGCGTGGCATCGTCGGCAGAAGCGGGATGAAGGGCGAAGAAAAGCAGAAAGAGGAGGATAAAGAGGATTCTTTTCATCGTGTGCCTCCCGCCAGGGTAAAACAGGGGGTCACGACGCTCGTCTGCACGTAGAGACGGGTACCCCGGCCCAGGAAGACTTCCTTGCCGCGGACGAAAAGGCCGGAGAGGATACCGGCCGGGCCGAGGGCGATCATGCCGGCGGCGGTGACCCGGAGGGTCAGGCTTTGGGATTTGTTGGCAGCGATGCATTCTTCCCCGGTGGTCACCGGAACCGGGGTACCGTCGAGAGCGGTGAGCGGGCCGAAGACCACCGTGATCTCCGCATCACGTCCCATCCTTCCCGGCGGTTGGATCTTGACGATGCGGCCTTCACCGGCGCTTCCCCTCGGCAGGGCGACGAGACCGTCCTGGAAGACCGTCTCGGCCACGGCGAAGGGGAAGCTCTCGCCGGGTTTATTGGTCTGGGAGGAAAGATCGGCCAAGAGTTCGATGGGGACCAGGGTACCCGCGGTCAGATCGATCCGGGTCACCGGCAGAGAACCTGCGGGCAAAAAAAGCGGCCTGAGCAAGGCCAGGCGCGCGCCGAGAGGGCCTTCGGTCGTCTTACCCTGAAGGGCCGTCTCCAAATGTTCGAGCCGGGTGAGGAGGGGACCGGTAAAGACGCGGTGGTAAAGGGCCCACTCCAGGGCATTCAGCTGGAAGAGGAGGGAAGGCCTCGGGGAAGTGGTGGTGAAAAGAACGTTATCCAGGGTGGCCACGCGTTCCGGGATGGTCCCCGGCTGGGTTTCGCCCAGGATCAACCTCTCCAGGTCGTCCAGACGCTGGCTTAAACTCCCGGTGGGGTTCTGGCCAAGACAGATGAGTTCGAGATGGGCCAGGCGTTCGGCGGGGGCGGATCCTTCCCCGGCCGTTGCCGGGATTACTACGACCGAGAAGAAAAAGGCGACCACCATGGCCACTCTTGCCTGGGGACGGGTGAGATGACGAAGAAGATGAAAGGGCATTTGCCTGCACTCCGTCTGTTGATCTATCTTTAGAACCGATAGAGGAAGAGCCCGGTGATCTCGAATTCTTCCATCCGTTCATAGTTCGGGGTCTGAAAACCGAGCAGCAGGAGGCCGATCTCCCCCAGGCTTAACCCCCCCGCGGGACCTTGGGGATGGGGCAGGGCCGGATTGAAAAGGTCGGTCAAGGTATACTCGGCCACGAAGTATAATTCTCCCCCCAGA
>JAAYXC010000222.1 GCA_012516115.1 Bacillota bacterium
AGCCACCCCAACCTGGCGGCGGCCCGGATCAAGGCACCGGTCTTCGCCGCGTGTAATCTCTGAAGCTCGTCAAGGGAAAGGTTCTTCTCCGCCGCCTCCATGTCCAAGACCTGGCCGCCGATCATCCCGGCCGGCCCCAGCGCCGCCAGAAGGATCTCCACGGCCCGTAGGGCGCGGGACGGAGAACTCGCCAGCCCCTGCACCAGCAGGACCAGACCCTGAACCAGAAGCGCATCCCCGGCCAGGAGGGCCAGGGCCTCACCGAAGACTTTATGGAGGGTCGGCTTGCCGCGGCGGAGGTCGCTATTGTCCATGCAGGGCAGATCATCGTGGACGATCTCCTCGACCGGGTGGGAGACGAAAAGAAGCTCGGTAAACCGGTGGGCAGCGATGCCAAGAACGCCAAGACGACCTATCCGGGGCTTTTGGGCGAAGAGGAGGCGCGCCGCATGGCTTACGGGGAAATCGAAAGGGCCTTGGCTTCTTTGGCGCCCTTCGGGGAACGGGCACAGTTCTTGGTCGAGCTGGCGCGATATGTGGTGGAGAGAGATAAGTGAAGGTGCAGGGGATCGCCGGGTGCTTAGTCCAATCTGATTTTTTCTACCCCGGCGAAGATCTCTGCCAGGTCGATCTCTAATCCCGGTAAGAGTTCGCTTTTTATTTTCCCTTCCCCGCAGATAATATGCCGTGTATTTCTGGCTTGTCCAGATGTCCACCGCCCGGTTCTCGATATCGACGATCCGATGCTCCCGCACGCCGTAGACCTGGTATGGCTCCAGTTTTTGCTGAAGATCCCGCCGGGCATGGGGCGGCGAGAGGATTTACACCACCAAATCGGGAGCGCCGAAAGCACCGCGTTCGCGAACGATATCTAAACGATCCTCAGCGATATAGATGTCTGGCTGGACCACGTCGGTCTCGGAGAGCACTACATCAATAAGGAGCGAAATAGACTTCGCTTAAACCCCGGGACCGGACATATTGGTATAAAAAGAAACCGAGATTGGCGCTCACCATTTGGTGACGCGCACCGGGCGAAGGTATCAAATATCCCACCCCTTTTATGATCTCATAACGTGGCGCCTCCTCGAGTAGTCGGCAGTATTCGCTATAATTGGTGGATCGGTTCGCGAACTTCCATTGGATCATCCCCCTTTTGATCTATTCTACCATTTGCTTCTTGCTTCTTGCGCCGGGAGAGGTCATTGCAAGAACGGCCGTTGACCGCCGCCCGGGACCATGTTAAAATAGACACAAAATCCAATCGATGCCTCACTCGTGGAGAGTGACGGTAGAGGCGCGGAGCCGATGAGTAGGTTGCCCCGTAAGGGTCCGGGTGCCCGGGAGCCGAAAGGCGTCTCCGCCGAAACCGCTTCCCGACCCGGTGGGAAGAAGGTTGGGCCTGCGACCGAAGAGGCGCAGGACTGTCATGGCGGCGAAAGGCGGCCATGGAGCGCTATCTCACGCGACGGTGAGGGTTTAAACGGCCCTTCATCGGGTCGTGTTCTTTTCATCCGGCGAAACGGAGGAAGAACGAATGATCTTACGCGGCACGATGCGACGAAACGAGAAAGGTCACCTGGAGATCGGCGGCTGCGACGCCGTGGAGCTGACAAGGAGGTTCGGGCCCCCGCTTTACGTTTTGGATGAGGAAGACGTCCGCGCCCGTTGCCGGGCCTCCCGGGCGGCCATGGCCGAATATGCGCCGGGTGGAATGGTGACTTATGCCGGCAAAGCGCTTCTATGTACGGCCATGTGCCGTCTCATGGACGAAGAAGGTCTGGGTCTGGACGTGGTCTCCGGCGGTGAGCTTTATACGGCCTTAAGCGCCGACTTCCCGGCGGAGCGGCTCATTTTCCACGGCAATAATAAGAGTCCGGCCGAACTCGAGGCCGCGCTCCGCGCCGGAGTCGGGTTGATCGTGGTCGACAACGAGGTCGAGTTGGCCATCTTGATCGAACTGGCGCGCGCCATGGCCAAGAGACCCCGTATCCTCCTTCGACTGACCCCCGGGGTGGAGGCCCATACCCACCATTACATCCGGACCGGGCAGCAGGATTCCAAGTTCGGTCTGGACATTCAGAACGGTCAAGCCCGGCGAGCGGTACGCCAGGTTCTGGCCGCGGAAACCCTGGCGCTCGTCGGGTTTCATTGTCATATCGGTTCCCAGATCCTGGATCTGGAAGGCTTTGTTCTCGCGGCGCGGATCATGATGGACTTTGCCCTGGCCATGCGGGAGGAATACGGTTTTGTCGCCGAGATCATCGATCTCGGCGGGGGGCTCGGCATCAGATATACGGCCGCCGATCAGCCGCCTTCCATCGATGATTACATGCGGGCCATTGCCGGGGTAATCGCCACCGTCGCCGAGGGGGCAGACTATCCCCGTCCGCGGCTCATCGTAGAACCCGGCCGTTCCATCGTGGGCGAGGCCGGTGTAACCCTCTATACCGTGGGCACGAGCAAAGAAGTATCCGGGATCCGGCGGTATGTGGCCGTCGACGGTGGAATGGCCGCCAACCCGCGGGTCGCCCTTTATCAGGCCGTCTACGAGGCTACCTTGGCCGAGCGGGCCGGGGAAGAGGGTCGGGACGTGGTGACCATCGCCGGTAAATGTTGTGAATCAGGGGATATCCTGATCTGGGACGCCCCGCTCCCCACGCCGAAGTTCGGCGAGATCCTGGCCGTCTTCTCCACCGGCGCATATAACTATTCTATGGCCAGCAATTATAACCGCCTTCCCCGGCCGGCCCTGGTCAGTTGCTATCGGGGGGAAGCCGATCTCTTCGTGGCCCGGGAGACTTATCCGGATCTTCTGCGCCAAGACCGCTTCCCCTCTCGTCTTCGCCGGGTGACCGCGGCCGCGGCAGGCATAAATTGAGTCATACCGAACGATAATCTTTTTTTCTCTCACTACAAAGAACACAAAGAAAAACACCGGTTATTTAAATTTAGACGGCAACGGACAAAAAAGCAGAAGCTCAATTCCGATTTTCTCTTTGTATTCTTTGTGATCTTTGTGTCTTTGTGAGAGCAAATTCATTCTTTCTCTTGCCAAGACGCAAAGAACGCAAAGAAATATAATTAATCGTTATTTTTGACGAACTTTGCGCTCTTTGTGAGATACTCATCTCTTGGAGGAGGTTTTCGGCATGCGCAGGAGGCTCGGCGGCGTCTGGTTACCGCTCATCACCCCCTTCCGGGACGGGGAGATCGACTACGTCTCCTACCGGCGGCTGATCGAGCACTATCTCGGTACGGGGATCGCCGGAATCGTTCCGCTCGGGACCACCGGAGAGAGCCCAACCATCGAGGAGGCCGAGTTCGAGGAGATGGTGGCGCGGACGGTGGAATACGTGGCCGGGCGTGTCCCCATCCTCGTAGGTGTCGGCGGGAACTATACCAAGAAGGTTCTCCATCTTCTGAAGTTGGCCGAGAAATATCCCATCCAGGGGATCCTCTCGGTCTGCCCATATTACAACCGGCCGGACCAGGCCGGCATCTACGAACACTTCCGGGCCATCTCTGAAGCTACCTCGCTTGATATCATCATTTACAACATCCCCTACCGGACGGGCCGGAACATCGAGAACGAGACCATCCGGAGCCTGGCCGAGCTCCCCAACGTGGTGGGCCTGAAGGACTCCTGCGGGGACATCAAGCCGACCATGGAACTTCTCCTTGACCCGCCGGCCGAGTTCTCCATCCTCACCGGCGAGGACGTCCTCTACTATCTCACCCTGGCCCTGGGCGGCGACGGCGGGATCCTGGCCTCGGCCCACCTGGCGACCGAGGGTTTCGTCCGCGTCTACGAGGCCATGAAGGCCAACGATCACCGGACGGCCCTGGCCGACTGGCGCCGGCTGGCCCGCTTCATCCCGCTTCTTTTCAAAGAGCCGAACCCCGCACCCATCAAGTACTGTCTCAAGCGGCTGGGGTTGATCGAATCGTCCGAGACGAGGCTGCCGCTGGTCGAGATCTCCGCCGGGTTAAAGGCCCGCCTGGACGAGGCTTTGGCCGAGCTGGCTTGACACCCCGGCCCGGCCCGGGGTATAATGGAAGTCGGAAATACGGGCCGTAGCGCAGCTTGGTAGCGCACCAGACTGGGGGTCTGGGTGTCGCAGGTTCAAATCCTGTCGGCCCGACCAGGGAGTTCGGGGTTCGCGGACGATAGAGCCGCGAACCTTTTTTCTGTTTTTAGGAGCCCTCTTTGCCAAGGGGTGGGCTGGAAGGAAAAGAAGGACAATTGACGAAAAAATAAAATCAAAAATCCGGAAGAGATTTGGGGAAGGATAAGTGCGGTGACCGTTGGATCGAGTAAGGAAATGATGAAGCCGATGGAAGAAGAACTGAGTATTTATAATGAGAGAATAAAAAAAATATTTGGTTGGCATGTTAATATATCCAGTTTGGTTAAACAAATGCCAGCTATTCCTTTAGACTATGAACCTAGTCATAGAGGTTTAGCATTGATTAGGATTTCTTTGTTTTTAATTAATTGTATTGAGTCTGCTTTACAAGCCATGAAAGCTATTAAAAGGAACTGGGAAGATAATAAT
>JAAYXC010000223.1 GCA_012516115.1 Bacillota bacterium
ATATCGCGGTGGGTCTTGTGCGAGGCGTACGCCGGCTGGCGGGGATAACAAAGAAGGATTCCAAGTCGACCGGGGTTGCATTAATTTTTCCCCGTCTACCCGCCAAATTTAAGGCCTTTTTAGGGAGGAGATCCGAAAATCCCGTCGAATTAGATAAACTGACAACGGTGTCAGAAAGATAAAGGATTTTTAAGGCAAGTATTCCGGTGTTTCTCTTGACGAATTTGTGACATCGATGTCGAGACGAAAAACCGTGGGGGTGTATCGAGTTGGAAGGATGTCCTCAGTCCCCGGCCCCTGAACTGTTGGGCAAGAACGCCCTGGTCACCGGGGGCAGCAAAGGGATCGGCCGGGCGGTAGCCCTGGCCCTTGCCGCGCGCGGGGCGGACGTGATGGTGGTCGGGCGCGACCGGGAAGATTTGCGATCGGTGTGTGAGGAGATTAACCGGCTCGGCCGGCAAGCCCGGGCCGCCTGTGTGGATGTCTCTTCCCGCGAAGAAGTGGAACGCTTGGTAAACGAACTCGTCCCTGCCTTCGGCGGGGTCGACATATACGTCAACAACGCCGGGATCCCCGTCCTTAAACACCTCCTCGAGACTACCCCGGAAGAGATGGACCGGGTCCTGGACACCAATCTCAAAGGGGCCGTTTATTGCCTCACCGGAATCGCCCGGCGGATGCTCGAACAAGGTAGGGGTGGATGTATTATCGTTGTTACCTCCATCAATGCCTTGTGGCCCCTACCGGGCCAGGCCGTATATAGCGCGACCAAGGCTGCGCTGGAGGCGCTCGTGCGTTGCCTGGCCGTGGACCTGGCCCCGGCCGGGATCAGGGTGAATTCGGTGGCCCCGGGCGCCATCCGGACTGCCATGAACAAGCATTTCACCCCCGAAGTTATCGAGCGGCTGAACGCCCGCATCCCGCTGGGCCGGATCGGTGAGCCGGAAGACATCGGCGAGGTGGGGGCTTTTTTGGCCTCCGATGCCGCCCGTTACCTCACCGGGTCCACCATCGTGGTCGACGGCGGGTATATGTTGCGGAAATAACCAGAATAGGAGGAATTATCGATGCGTATAAGCGAAGTCAAGATGACCAGGGTCACGTTGCCGATCGAGGCGCCGTTGCGGCATTCTTATGCCGTCCACCGCGCCTTTACGCGGACCGTGCTCGAGGTGCGGACGGACGAAGGGCTGGTCGGGCTCTCCGAGACGGCCGCCCCGCCGGAGGCCATCGAGCCGTTCGTGAACGTGTTACTGGGAGAAGACCCCTTCAACCAAGAACGGATCCGGATGAAGGTCTCCCAGCGGGGTTATTACTCGCGGCAGTGGCTCATCGCTTCGGCCTTTGAGATCGCCTGTTGGGATATTATCGGCAAGGCTTTCGGCGTGCCTCTTTATAAGCTTCTCGGCGGGAAGATGCGCGACCGGGTGCCGGTCGCGGCCTATCTCTTCTACCGTTATCCCAACGAAGAAGGCCGGGGCGGGGTGACGACCCCCGAAGAGATGGTGGCCCACTGCCTCGACCTGGTGGGCAAATACGGGTTCCGGACCATCAAACTCAAAGGGGGGGTTTTTGCGCCGGAACACGATATCGCGGTCATTGCCGCTTTGCGGGAGGCGCTGGGCAAAGACTACCTGCTGCGGCTCGACCCGAACGCGGTCTGGACGGCCGAGACCGCCATCCGCGCCGGGTTGAAGCTCGAGGCCTACGACCTTGAGTATTATGAAGACCCCACCTGGGGCCTAGCCGGGATGGCTTCGGTGCGCAAACGGGTGCGCATTCCGCTTGCCACCAACATGTGTGTGATCGACTTCGACCACTTCGCCCCGGCGGTAGAACTGGGGGCAGTGGACATCATCCTAAGCGACCCCTGGTACTGGGGTGGGCTTCACAACACGAAGATCCTGGCCGGGATGTGCAAGACCTTCGGCCTCGGGATGGGGTTACATAGCGGCATCGAACTCGGCATCGGTCTTGCCGCCATGCTCCATGTGGCCGCGACCATCCCGAACCTCCTCCATGCCATCGACGCCCATTACCATCATCTTAAAGACGACATCATCGTCGGCGGAAAACTCCAATACCAAGACGGCGCCATGGCCCCGCCGGAAGGGCCGGGACTCGGGGTCGAGCTCGACCGGGCGAAACTGGAGGAATACACGGAGAACTTCCGCCGCGCGCAGGCCAAGGCCGGCCGTGATTACCGGCCCGACCCCCAGCGGCCTACCTGGTTTGCCATGTACCCCGGTTGGTAAGGGCAAGGAGGTGGCAGGATGCTCGTTCCGGCGGTGGCGACGACCGTAGTCGATGCGCGGAGCGTGGCCCTATGGTGGCTCGGGCAGAGCGGCTTTGTCTTAAAGGGGCATCGGGTCACGGTTTATCTAGACCCTTATCTTTCTACCCGGCTTGAGCGCCTCACCGCCTCCTCGCCCACGGCGCGGCATCTCCGGCTCTCGCCGATCCCGGTGGCACCGGAGGAGATAAAGGACGCGGACTACGTCTTCTGTTCCCACGACCACGGCGACCACCTCGACCCGGAGACCGTCTGTCCCATCGGCGCGGCTTCCCCGCAGGCCAAGTTCGTCGTGCCGCGGGCCGCCTTCTCTAAGATCGTGAATCTCGGCATCTTGCCGGAACGGGTCATCATTGTCGACGCCGGCGAGCGTCGCGAATTCGACGGGATCTGGTTCGTCGGCATCCCCGGCAAGCACAACGACTTCGACCGGACGCCGGAAGGGTATTATCCGTATCTCGGTTTCGTGATCGGGTTGGGCGAGGTCACGGTCTATCATGCCGGCGATACGGTTTTCTACGATGGTCTGGCTTCATATCTGCGCGAATACTCCATCGACCTTGCCCTCCTCCCGATCAACGGCGGGGACCCCGACCGGGTGGCGCGTGGGTTCAAATCGAACTTGAACTATAAAGAGGCGGCGGATCTCGGGGTAGCCATCGGCGCCCGCGTCATCGTCCCCATGCACTACGGGATGTTCGCGATAAACGACGAACGGGTGGAGAACTTCGTCGCCTACCTTACCGCTACTTATCCACACCAGAAATACCATCTGATGACCCTCGGCCGGAGGTTCATCTATACGAAGGATTCATGAAATCTTCGTAATAGGAGGAAGAAAAGGTGGAAATAGGGATAGAGGAGATGCGTCGGCGTTTCCTTAAAGTGGCCGCGGCTTCGGTCTATGACGCGCTCGACGCGATGGGTTATGCGAACCAATGCCTGAGCCTGGAGATCAAGCCGGTCACGCCGACCTGCCATATCGCCGGTCCCGCCTTTACCATCAGGGGTTCGCGCGAACCGCGTTACGACGACGACCTCAAGCGGCCGCAGTTCGAAGACTTCGGGCTCTTTAAGGCCATGTATGACGGCTGTATCATCGTCATCAACGCCGAAGTGGACCGTTACTGCGGCCACTGGGGCGAGATGATGAGCTACAGCGCCAGGCAACACGGGGCCAAGGGCGTGGTAATCGACGGCGGGACGAGGGACCGGGAGGGCCTGATCGCCATCCCGGACTGGCCGGTCTTCGCCCGCTATACCACGCCGATCGAGTCCAAAAAAAGATGGCGCCCGCTGGAGTTCCAGGTCCCCATCTACGTTACCGGCACGCTCACGAGTCAGGTCAGGGTCAACCCCGGCGACTGGATCGTCGGTGACCCGGACGGGGTGATCGTGATCCCTAAAGAGATCGCCTATGAGGTCCTACTGGCCGTGGAAAAGATCGAGATCAACGAAGAAGGCACCCGCCGGGAGCTGGCCGCCGGCGTCCCGGTGGCCGAGGTCTACCGCAAATACGGACGGATGTGAGCAACCATGGAGACACTCCCCAAGCCTCTTGGCGAGCGGCCGGCCTACCCGTGCCGAAAAGTCATGACCGGGTTTCATCTTGAAAAATGGCAAGATTCCGATTGGACCATCTACCCTGTTACCTCGCCTTTTATTTTGCTCGACGGGTCCGGCCCGGCCACCTACCAGACGAAAGTCAGGGCGGTCTGGACCCAGGATGCGTTATACGTCGCCTTCTGGTGCCACGATCCCGAGCCTTGGGCCACTTTTACCGAACGGGACGCCGATCTCTACGAAGAAGAAGTGGTCGAGGTCTTCTTAAACCCGTGGCCGGAGGATGAGACCTCTTATTTCGAGTTCGAGATCAACCCCCTCGGGACGCTCTTCGACGCGCGGATCCATTGGACGCCCGGGGGGATCGAGGTCGACCGGCTTTGGGACTGTGCGGGTCTGGTCGGTGCCGTCCGGGCCGTCCCCGGCCTCGGCTGGCGGGCCGGACTCCGAATCCCTTTTTATGGCCTGGGTTACCACCCGGCCCCCGGGGAGGTCTGGGCGGTGAATTTTTACCGCATCGAGCGCCGGCCGCGGGTTGAGTTTTCTTCGTGGGCGCCCATCTTAACCCGGCCGCCGAGTTTCCATTCGCCGTCTTCTTTCGGTCGTCTCAGGTTTACGGAGGGATGATGGGCATGGCACCAAGCGACTGGGAATCCTTAAGCCTCCGGGAGAAGATCGGCCAGACGATGCTCATCAAGGTTACCCCGGAGTTGGTGCACTACTCGGAAGACGAGCTTGCCGCCTTTTTGACCTTCTTTCCGGTAGGGGGGATCTTCCTTTGTCGGGAAGGGTTAGAGGATGCGGCCGGTGACCGGGAGCGCGTGGCCGGTTTTATTACGCGATGCCGGCGCGTGACCAAAACCCCGCTTCTTTTCGCGGCGGACATGGAGAACGGTTGCCATTCGTTGGCCGAAGACGTCCCGCCGCTCCCCTCACTGATGGCACTGGGGGCGACCGGCGACCCGGAACTCGCCTATGCCTACGGCCGTTCGATCGCCCTCGGCGCGCGGTCGCTCGGGATCGATCTGGCCCTCTCCCCGGTGGCGGACCTCAATTTAAACCCGCTTAACCCCATCACCAACATCCGCTCCATCGGCGACGATCCGGAAGCGGCGGTAAAATTGCTTACCGCGCTCGTCCGCGGGATGCAGGAGGAGGGTCTGGCCGCCACGGCCAAGCACTTCCCTGGCGATGGGGTCGACTATCGGGACCAGCACCTTGTGACCACGGCCAATTCGCTTTCTTGGGAGGACTGGCAGCGCAAACACGGGGCGGTCTTTCGCGCCTTAATCGAAGCCGAGGTGGAGACGGTCATGACCGGGCACATCAGCCTGCCGGCCCGCCAGACGCCGACGAAAGAAGGCCGTTATCTTCCCGCCACCCTCTCGCCCGAGTTAACCACCGGCCTGCTCAAGGGAGAGATGGGTTTTCGGGGGGTGGTGATCTCCGATGCCTTGGACATGGGGGGGTTCCTTAAATGGTACGGCCGGGAGCGCGGCGAGATCGAGTGTTTCCTGGCCGGGACCGATATGCTCCTCTGGCCGGGCCTCGGATATTTCGACGCGATGGAACAGGCGATTTCTGAGGGCAAAGTCCCGAGGGAACGCCTGGAGGAGGCCCTCGCGCGGATCCGGCGTCTCAAGGAGCGGCTCGGCCTCTTCGGCGCGGGCCGGGAGGCGAAGGAGCTTACCGAAGGCGAGAGGGAGTATATAGAGGAGACGGCGGCCGAGGTGGCCCAAAGGAGCCTGACCCTGGTATGCGACCGGAAGGGGTTCCTTCCCCTTCACCGATGTAAAGGGCGGAAAGCCCTATTGATAGTGGTATCGGCCGAGGAGGGCGCCTTGGCGGAGATGTCCGTATTTAAAGAGGAACTCGCGGCGCGTGGCCTGGTGGTCGAAGCCAGATGGAACATCCGCCCGGCCGAACTGGAAACCGTCCACGGCGGTTATGATTTAATCTTTTACGCTCTAGCCGGCCGGCCGCATGCACCGCGGGGCCCCCTGAGCTACTCCGGTCCGGCCGCGGACAGTATCTGGGCTGCCTTAAGCTACGGCGCCGAGAAGTCGATCGTGGTCTCGTTCGGTTCCCCTTATTACTATGGCGAATACTTCGAGCCGGCCGAGGTTTATATTAACGCTTATTCCGCTGCTCCGGCCACCCAAAAAGCGGTGGCCAGGGCGATTTTCGGCGAGATCGGTTTTCCCGGCCGGTCGCCGGTAAAGATTGGATTAGAAAAAGGCTTTTAACCTTTAATTGCTTTCGTAAAAGTTGCAACACGGTGTTAGGACGGCCTTCTTATGGGGAAATAACCGAGCTGGGTATCGTGGCCTTACTGGTGAGAGGGGGTGGGTGGTCACCTGAATTCAAAAACAACACCTCTACGTCTCGATTTTATTGGGCAAAATCGAGCAGAAAGGAGTTGATTGAGTTGAAGAGGCAAGTGGTGGTTATGTTAGTAATTTTATTGGCGATTTTGGTCACTTTAACGCCGCGGGCGGCGAGTGTGACCAAGATCGCCGTTTGTCAGGCGGGGTATTCGGCCAATCAGATTAAGATTGCGGTAGCGGTGGTGACCGGTGGGACTTTATCCGACACCTCATACCAGATCGTCAAGGCCGGTGACGGGACCCAGGTCTACACCGGCACCATGACGGCCTATACTCCGTCCGGCTGGACGAGGGGGGAGACGTATTACAAGATCGACTTTACCCCGTTTACTACCCCCGGCGATTACAAGATCAAGACCAACGGAGTGACTTCGCGGCAGTTCACCTTCTCCGGCAATATCTGGACGAATTATCTCGACGAAATGGTGGAGTATTATCGTATCCAGCGGTGCGGGGTTAACACGAATAACATTCTGCCCTCTTCCGGATTTCCCAACCGGCCGAGCGCGGAGGCCCTCCATGCGGCCTGTCATATGGACGACGCCAAGAAGGGTTCGGAGAGCGGGAGCAGCGCCGATATGACCGGCGGCTGGCATGATGCCGGGGACAATAACAAGTACCAGAGCAACACCGGCTGGGTGACCGGGGCTTTGGCCGTTACCTTCCTCCGTCATCCCAATGCCACCTTTGATTTTGACGGCAACGGCGTGCCGGATCTTCTGGACGAAGCGCGGTGG
>JAAYXC010000224.1 GCA_012516115.1 Bacillota bacterium
AAGGATTCCGAGGAATTTTACCGGAGAGCATTTTTTGGCGTTCATACCACCACCCGCGGATATAATTTTCCGCCTATTGTCACGAGCACCGCCATCACCCCGGTCAGGACCACCAGTTCCAGGGCAAGGGAATGGGCACCGGGGTTTACGCCATAAAGCATCAGGGCACGGAGGGCATCCACGGTGTAGGTCAAGGGGTTGATCTTCGCGATCGCCCGCAACCATTCCGGCATCAGCGAAAGCGGATAAATGTCGTTGCTGGCGAAAAAAAGCGGCATGGTCAAAAGCTGGCCGATGCCAATGAAACGATCCCTGGTCTTGACCAGACAGGCGACGATCAAGGAAAAAGTGGAAAAAACACCGCCGGCCAGAAAGATGGTGACCGCAACGCCGAGGAGGGCCAGGGGCCGCAGGTCGACCTTTACACCCAGGAGCACGGCCAGGAGATAGATGATCACCGCCTGGGAGAGGCCGCGGATGCCGGCCGAGAGAGCCTTTCCCAGGACCAGAGCCGTACGAGGGGTGGGAGTGACGAGAAATTTATGGACGAGTCCCAGATCGCGTTCCCATATGATGGCAATACCGTAGAAAATAGAGATGAAAAGGACGCTTTGCGCCAGGATCCCCGGGGCCATGAAGTCCAGATAACGAAGTTCCCCGGTGGGGATGGCCCGCGTACGGGAAAAGACCTGGCCGAAGACGAGTAACCACAAGATCGGCTGGGCGGCGCGGGTGAAAAGTTCGGTCGGATCGTGCCATAGTTTCCGGATCTCCAGTTCGGCCATGGTAAGCGTCTTCTGCAGGAACGCCGTTACCAGGGCCGTAAGACGCCCCACATGGGAAACGACGGGCTCAGCCGAGTCGCCGGGCAGCATGCCTTGTTCGTCTGGTATCACGATAATCTCCTCCCGAGGCAAGACTTTCCCCGGTATAATGGGCGAACACATCATCGAGGGTGGCGTCCTTACCGATGGAAGCCTTCAGTTCGGCCGGCGTCCCGGTGACCACCACCTTGCCCAGGTGCATGATGGCCACCCGATCGCAGAGATGGTCGGCCTCTTCCATATAATGGGTGGTAAGCAGGATCGTCGTTTTGTATAAGGCCCGCAACTCTTCGATGCGCTCCCAGACCGTTTTCCGGGCCACCGGATCGAGGCCCACCGTGGGTTCATCCAAAAACAGCACGTGGGGATGGTGGAGCAACGCCTGGGCGATCTCGAGACGCCGGATCATGCCCCCCGAGTATTTGCGGACGAGGGTATCCGCCGCTTCACCCAGGCCCATAAAATCGAGCATGGCACGGACGCGGTCTATGCTTTCCCGGCGCGGGATGTCGTATAGGCGGGCAAAAATCAGGAGGTTCTCATAGCCCGTCAGGGCACCGTCAACCGAGATAAGCTGGGGTACGTAACCGATGACGCTGCGCAGACGGGCACGGTCGCGCGGGGAGGCCAGGTCATAACCCGCCACCCGGGCCTGCCCCGAAGTAGGGGGTAAAAGCGAGGTCAGCATCTTGATGGTGGTGCTTTTACCGGCACCGTTGGGACCGAGCAAGCCGAAGATCTCTCCGGGTTCGATCGAAAGGGTAAGCCCGTCGACGGCGACAAGCGTCCCATATATACGGGTCAGCTTCCTGGTCTCGATGATGGACAATGGGGGTCACTCCCTGTAAGATCCGATGAGCCGAAGATAGTTTTTAAAGTCTCCATGACCGTGACTATTCGCCGGAGTTCCTCCGGCGATAGGTTGGCTAGGGCATTCGCCAGATAAGACAGAGTGGCGACCCGCGCCGAAGCCAGTACCGCCTGACCGGCGGGAGTCAAGCCCAGGGCAAGGCGACGTCGGTCGTGCCTGTTGTCGCTTCTTGTCACCAGTCCTTTGGCCACCAGGCCATCCACCAGTTTGGAGACCGAGGGGAGGGCCAATCCCAGATGGTCGGCGATCGCGGAAAGGGAAGCGTCCCGGTGCCGGCGGATAAAATTAAGGGCGCGGAACTGAGGTACCGAGAGGTCCGCTTCGCGGTTCAGACGCATCTGAGCGCGAATGGTCCGCATGATAATCGGTACCACGTCCAGTATTTGCTGGGCGGCCGTGATGTTGATTTCCTTAGCGAATGATTTCATAATCTAAATTTTATCATATCCGGCACGCCAGATCAATGACCCAAGCCGCCGGATCGGTTGACGTTTCGTCCGGCCTGTGGTATGATCAGTTCTGCATGGTGGGCGTAGTTCAGCTGGTCCAGAACGCCAGGTTGTGGCCCTGGAGGTCATGGGTTCAAATCCCATCGCTCACCCCAACCAAAAGAAGGTTAAAGGGCGAAAAGCCCTTTCTCTTTTAACGGCGCCTTTTTTGATGTCTTTGATAACGGTGATAATCGCGATACTTCACGGGTTAAGCGGGCCAAAGCCCTGCCCG
>JAAYXC010000225.1 GCA_012516115.1 Bacillota bacterium
CTATCTTCATCAAGTTTAGCTGTTTTTAAATACATTATTATCACTTCTCCTTAATTACTTTACTTTTCAAGTTGTACTTATTGTTTAATTTTGGTAATTTAGTATATATTACTAATTTTTCCAAGGATTTTCCATTGAAACATTGTTCAACAGTTGCCTTTACGACTCATTGAGCATGCATATTCCAGTCAAATTGGGTACCTGTTTCGATTCAAACTGGATACTTGTTCCGGTCCAAACTGGACACGTATTCCGGTCCAAAGTAGACATGTTCGAAGCAAAGTGAGGAAACTCCCGGATTTAGTTTAGCGGTTTTAAACCTCGGTCATCAAGAAAAAATAAATCAACCCGTTTCAACAGATTAAAGAATCCGAAGTAGGTACCGCCGCCACGGGCCCCGGAAATGAATCATCCCTTCTTAAAATTGGAAAAAAGTAGGATTATCGTCGAACCAAAGCGAAAAACGAGATTCACGCTTTCCCCCGCCTCCTGTCGGATACTCCACCATCGCCGATTTAGAGAGGAGAGATCGGAAGGTTTCGGCCGGTAATCCAGCCTCTACGGAGGAAAGCGGACTAAATCTTCTCTCTGCTCCCCATCCGGGAGGCCAGGGTTTTGGACAAACAATATATAGGGGTTTATAATAAATAAAAGCACAACATATGGCCCCCAAACTACCCGCGCGGAGGTTTTCTTTATGACTTCTCTATCCGTGCGCCAGGAAGCCGTCGAACTTCCGGTAGGAGGGCTTACCTTACGGGGAATGCTCCATCGCCCGGCGGCCCCCGGCCGTTATCCGGCGGTCGTTTTCTACCACGGCTTTACCGGCCAGAAGGCCGAGAAGAACTTTCTCTTCGTCCGATTTTCCCGGCTTTTGGCTTCCCTTGGTTTTGTCTGTGCGCGGTTCGATTTCAGCGGCAGCGGCGAGAGCGACGGCGATTTCACCGCCATGACCTTAAGCGGTGAAGTGGCCGAGGCCAAAGGGATCCTGGGCTATACCGCGGGCCTGCCTTTCGTCGATCCCGGCCGCGTTTTCCTCCTCGGCCTTTCCATGGGCGGGGCGATCGCCAGCATCGTGGCCGGCGATGAACCGGAGAAAGTGAAAGGCCTCGTGCTCTGGGCGCCGGCCGGGACCATGCCCGAACTGATAAAGGCGATGGTGACGCCGGAAAGGTCGGCGGAGTTGGAGGAAGACGGCCGGCTCGATCTGGGCGGCCTTTGTCTCGGCCGGTCTTTCCTGGCCGACCTCGCCGGATGGGACATCTACGGCCGGGCCGTCGGTTTTCCGGGGCCCGTCCTCATCGTCCACGGGGATGCCGACCAGACGGTCCCCATCGCCGCTTCCCACCGGTACAAGGAGATCTACGGCCCGCGCGCCGTCCTGCACGTGCTCCCCGGCGCGGATCATACCTTTAACCGGACTGCTTGGGCGGAGGAAGTATTCTCGGTTACCCGGGACTTCCTCCTGGCGCAGGTGGCTCTTCCCGGAGGAGGGGGCCGGGAAATGAAGACCACGGCTACCGCTTCACCTTTTTCGGTTAGGCGGGCTACCATGGACGATCTTGCGGCCATCGAGGAGATTTATAACGAAGCGGGGATCGCCACCACCGCTTCCTTCGAGCTTGCGCCCCGCAGCGTAGAGGAGGCCCAGGCCTGGTTTGACGCCCACGGCCCCGCCTACCCGATCTTCGTGGCCGTGCGCGACGGCCGCGTCATCGGTTGGGCTTCGTTGAGCCCTTACAGTCCCATGGCCGCTTACCGCTATACCGTGGAGGACTCGGTTTACGTCCATTCCGGTTTTCGCCGCCACGGCGTGGGGCACGCCCTCTTGGCCGCGGTGGTCGAGGCCGCGGCCGCGCTCGGGTATCGTGCGGTGGTGGCCAAGATCGTCGCCGGCAACGAGGCCAGCCTGGCCTTGCACCGGAAAGCGGGTTTCGTCCCCGTCGGAAAGCTCGTCGGGGTAGGATATAAATTCGATAGGTGGTTGGACGTGGATCTTCTCGAGTTATTCCTTCCCGCGGGCGCGGACTCCCCCCCGGCGGGATAGATGATTTGCACCAGTGAGAGAAAAATTTTATCTCACAAAGCCGTAAAGATCGCAAAGAGTAATTAGACATTAAGTTTCGATGTTTTCTTGGCGTTCTTTGTGTTCTTGGGGAGATAAAATCGTTTGACGAGAGGAAAATTCACGGTGCGCTGTCCATTCTGCGGCCATTTGGAAAGCAGAGTCCTGGACACGCGTTCCCTGGAAGGCGGGGTGGCCATCCGGCGCCGCCGGGAATGCCTGGCCTGCGCCCGCCGTTTCACCACCTACGAGCGGGCGGAGGAGCGCCCTCTCTTTGTGATCAAGAAGGATGGACGGCGGGAGCAGTTCGATCGAGGGAAGATCCTGGCCGGGTTGCGCAAGGCCTGTGAAAAGCGGCCCATCCCCGCCACCGTCCTGGAGGACCTGGTGGAGCGGATCGAGTACGAACTGCGGGCCAGGGGGATGCGTGAGGTGCCCACGCGGGAGATCGGGGAACGCCTCATGGAAGAGCTCCGGCGACTCGACGAAGTGGCCTACGTCCGCTTCGCCTCGGTTTACCGGGAGTTCAAGGATCTCGAGACTTTCCATCGCGAATTAGAAACCCTCCGCTCCGGCCGCGCGCCAGAAGAGATTACCGAAGGGAGGAACTCGGATTGGCCAAACGCGAAGAAGAACTGACCGTTCTGAACATGCCCGCCCGGAAGGGCGAGGTGGCTAAGATCCTTACCTTGCAGCCGGTGCGGCCGGTGGATAGAATCTTCAAGTCCATCCGCAAGCGCGACGGTCGTATCGTCCCCTTCGACCGGGAGAAGATTACCGCCGCCATCTTCAAGGCCGCACGGGCGGTCGGCGGGGAAGACCGTCAGCTGGCCGAGGAGCTTTCCGAAGCGGTGGTGAAGTACCTGGCGGCCAAGAAAGGGGCCGGGATCCCCACCGTGGAAGAGGTCCAGGACGCGGTGGAGAAAGTCCTGATCGAGACCGGTCATGCCAAGACGGCCAAGGCCTTCATTCTCTACCGCGATCGGCGGACGAGGATCCGCGAGGCCAAGTCCGAGCTCATGGACGTGGTCCAGGAGATCCTGGTGGAGACGAACCGTGAAAACGCCAACATCGGGAACTCGCCCTCGGCCAAGATGCTCCAGATCGCCTCGGCGGCGAGCAAACGTTATTATCTTGCCCGGCTCCTGCCGGAAGAGATCGCCCGGGCCCACATCGAGGGGGAGATCCACATCCACGATCTGGACTTCTACGCCAAGACCTTGACCTGCATCCAGATCCCCCTGGGCCGGCTGCTCCGGGAGGGTTTCGACAACGGCCACGGCTACATCCGGCCGCCCAAACGCATCGGGTCCGCCGCCGCCTTAGCCTGCATCATCCTCCAGAGCTCCCAGAACGACATGCACGGCGGACAGGCCTTCCCCTTCTTCGACCGCGACATGGCACCTTTTGTCGGCAATGCCGGCGAAGACGAGGTCTACCAGGCCATGGAGGCCTTGATCTATAACCTCAACTCCATGCACAGCCGGGCCGGGGCCCAGGTCCCCTTCAGCAGCATCAACGTGGGTACGGACACCAGTCCCGAGGGCAGGATGATCACCCGTTGCCTGCTTTTGGCCCACGAGCGGGGTCTCGGCCGGGGCGAGACTCCCATCTTCCCGAACATCATCTTCCGGGTGAAGAAAGGCATCAACTTCGAGCCGGGGGACCCGAACTACGACCTCTTCCGACTGGCCATGCGCGTCTCGGCCCAGCGGTTAAATCCGACCTTCTCTTTCATGGACTCCTCCTTCAACCGGCCTTACGGCACGGAGGTCGGCTACATGGGGTGTCGGACGCGGGTCATCGGCAACCGCCACGGTCCGGAGGTGACCGAGGGCCGCGGAAATCTTTCCTTCACCACGGTGAATCTCCCCCGGGTGGCCCTGCGGGCTGGGGGAGACCTGGAAGCTTTTTACGACGGGCTGGAGGCGGTCATGGACCTGGCCGCGCGCCAGCTCTACCATCGTTTCCGCATCCAATCGCGGCTCAAGGTCAAGGACATGCCCTTCCTTATGGGCCAACACCTTTACCTCGACGCGGAGAAGCTCGGGCCGGAGGACCAGATCCTCCCCGTCATCAAACACGGGACCCTTTCCATCGGTTTCATCGGCCTGGCCGAGACCCTGACCGTCCTTACCGGCACGCACCACGGCGCCGGCGAGGACGCCCGCCAGCTCGGTTACGAGATCGTGGGTTTCATGCGGCGCAAGGTGGACCAGCTGGCCGAGGAATACGACCTGAACTTCACCCTGCTCGCCACCCCGGCCGAGGGGCTCTCCGGCCGGTTCGTGGCCTTAGACCGCAAGATGTTCGGGGTCATCCCGGGGGTGACGGATAAGGAGTATTACACCAACAGCTTTCATGTACCGGTGGACTTCGAGATCACGAGCTACGACAAGGTGGCCATCGAGGGACCCTTCCACCGGCTGACCAACGCCGGCCACATCAGTTATGTGGAGCTGTCCGCTCCTCCCATTCATAACCTGGAAGCCTATGAAACCCTGCTTCGTCATATGGCCGCCTGCGACATGGGTTACGTGGGGATCAACTTCCCCATCGACGAATGCCGTACCTGCGGCCACCGGGGGATCTTCCCCGAGGACTGCCCCTCCTGCGGTTCAAGCGACATCCGCCGGGTGCGGCGGATCACCGGGTATCTCTCGACGGTGGATCGGTTCAACGACGCCAAGCGGGCCGAGTTGCGGGACCGGAGGCCGCATTGTTGAGACCGGTAGTTCGTCGCTCGCAGCTCGTGGTTGGACATTCTGGTGGACGAGGGCACCGGTCGGCCCCGCTTAACCGGTCGTTTCGTGGTGGTCACGGAGACGACCGTCCGTTTAGGACCCTAGCCATTGCATGTCATTCGGAGGCAAACCATTAAAATGGAAATAGACATGGTCGGATTCGGTTCCTCTAATTCCCCGCAACGTCCGGTAGGCCATAGTCCGGATCCCTGCGCCTCGAGCGACGAGCGACGAGCGACGAGCGACCGAATTCTCCGCCTGGCCGGGCTCGTCAAAGAGAGCGTCGTCGACGGTCCCGGGTTGCGGGCGGTGGTCTTCGTCCAGGGCTGCCCGCACCGGTGTCCGGGCTGCCATAACCCCAAGACCTGGGACCCGGCGGGTGGTTTCCTTATGACCGTCGAAGAACTATGGGACGAGATCAAGGGCCTCCGCCTCCTACGGGGGATCACCTACAGCGGCGGCGAACCCTTCGCCCAGGCGGCGCCGTTGGCCCTGCTGGCCGAGCGGATCAAGGGAAAAGGCTGGGACCTCTTCGTTTATACCGGTTATACCTGGGAGGAGTTGCAGCGGCGACGCACGCATGACCCGGGGAGCGATCGCCTCCTGCGGCTGGCCGACGTGCTGGTCGACGGTCCGTTCATCCTAGCCGCACGTGACCCGCGCCTACCTTTCCGCGGTTCGCGCAACCAGCGTCTGATCGACCTGCGCGCCTCGGAGGGGGCCGGTAGGTCGGTGATCTGGGAGGTGCCGGCTTGGACGGACTGAACGGCCGCTGGACCATTACCGCACGGGCCGGTCTCCTTTACCTGCAGTGCCTTCCGCTGCTCGCCTGCGACCGGGTGGTCCATGGTTTTTCCCTCCGCCGGGACGAGGCCGGCAACGATTACGACCTGGGTCGCGCGGCGGTAATCGATGAGCGGGGGGTCCTCGATCGGCGACGGAGGTTCCTGGCCGGGCTCGGACTGGCCGGGGCGAAGATGGTCCTCCTGGAGCAGGTCCACGGCGCGGAGGTGGCGGTGATCGGTCCCGGAGAAAGGCAGGAAGGAGGACCGGGGGTTCTTTTCGTCCCCGGGGCGGACGGGGCGGTGACCGGCGAAGAGGAGATCGCGCTTGTAATCCGGACCGCCGACTGAGCGGCCATTTTACTTTTGGACCGGGTAACGCAGGTCATCGCCGTCGTCCATGCCGGTTGGCGCCCGGCGGTGGCCGGGATCGCCGCGCGGGCGGTGGAGAAGATGGCCGCCCTGGGAGCCATTCCGGGCCGGGTTCTGGCCGCCATCGGTCCCGTCATCGGACCCTGTTGCTATAGGGTGGGGGAAGAAGTGGCCGCCCGGGTCCCGCCAGGGGCCAGGTCCACCGCCTTAAAAAAGGAGGAGACGGGGGGCTTCCGGCTGGACCTTGGGGCTTTAAACCGTTGGTGGCTCACCAACGCCGGGGTACCGGAGAAAAACGTCTTCTCCGCGGGCGAATGTACCGCCTGTAAGACGGATCTCTACTACTCGTACCGGAAGGAGGGGGACCGGGCGGGCCGGATGATGGCCGTCATCGCCCGCCTGCGATGAGGGCGCGCAGCAGGAACCGGGACTTTGACGGCGAATCCTCTCCCAGAACGGATTTCCTCCGCCCTCCCCGGCCGCACCCGGAAGGCCGGTATCGCTGGTACCGCGTCTTCTTGACCGTCGGAGCGCTTTTCTTGCTCTGGCAGGTGGCCCTCTTCCTTTTCGGTCTTTTTTTTGCCGAACCGGTTCCGGCCGTCTACGGCACGCTGGAAGAGACGAAGAGGGTTGAAGCGGTGATCTTCCGCCGGGAACGCCTGATCCCGGCTCCCGCGGCGGGACGTTTCCTTCGTCGTCACCCGGCCGGCGAAAGGATCCCCCGGCAAGGGTTAATCGGCGTGCTGGAAAGGTCCAAGGGTAAGACCGGGATAAAAGTCCTGGCTCCGGCGGCAGGACTTCTAACCTATACGTTTGATGGGCTGGAGGATTGGTCACCTAAAAGGGTTCTGGCCGCGCCGGAGGAAGCCTACCGGGCCGGCCGGAAAAGCAAGCCGGGGCCTACCGGACAAGTCGTTCTCCGCCGGGGTGATCCCCTGGCCCGTCTGGTCGACGACGAACGTCAGTATCTGGTCCTCTCTTTCTCCGGCGACCGGGTGCCCGAGGTGGGAAAGCGCTTGATGATACGGTCGGGAAGCGTAACGCTTCCGGCGGTGGTGGCGGTGGCCTCGCGGCGGAAAGACCGGATCTGGCTGGTCCTGGAGACCGGATGGTTTCCCTCCGAGTGGCTGGACCGGCGGCAGCTCGCCGGTGAGCTGGTCCTCGATCGCACGAGCGGCACCCTCATCCCTTTGCGGTAGCTCGTTCGCCGGGTGCAAGAGACGGGGGTCCTGATCCTCCGGCAGGGACGGACCGTCTTCCGACCGGTAAAGGTGATGGCTTCCGATCATGACCGGGCGGTGGTGGCCGACCTGGCGCCGGGGACCATTTTAATGCCGAGGTAAATCGCTCGCGGGCGCGGAAGGCTGATAAAAATAGAAGGAGACGCCAGGGCGTCGGGCGAAGATGGAAAAAGAAGACTTGGCCACACGATGGGAGAAGGTCAAAGAACGGGTCGCCAACGCCGCCCGGCGGAGCGGCCGGGACCCGGCGGAGGTCACGGTGGTGGCGGTGACCAAGACCGTTCCGCCGGAGACCATTCGGACGGCGGTGACGCTGGGCCTTTGCGAGCTCGGGGAAAATCGGGTCCAGGAGGCCTTGGCCAAGCAGGCCGTCCTGGGGCGGACGGGTTTACGGTGGCATCTCATCGGCACCCTCCAGACCAACAAGGCCAGAAAAGCCGTGGAGTCTTTCGACCTCATCCATTCCCTCGACCGTTGGGAACTGGCGGAAGTCCTGGTCCGGACGGCGGAGAGGCTCGGCCGGAAGGTACCCGTCTTGCTCCAGGTCAACGTGGCCGGGGAAGCGAGCAAGCACGGGATGCCGCCGGAAGAGGTCTTTCCTTTCTTGGCCCGTCTCCTGAAGTGGCGGGAGATCCTGGTGCCGAGCGGGTTGATGACCATGGCGCCGCTGACGGAGGATCCGGAAGCCACCCGGCCCGTTTTCCGGCGGCTGGCGGAGCTCTTTCGGACGGCCCGGGCGGAATTCGGCCTTGGGCCCGAATGGCATTGGCTCTCGATGGGCATGAGCCAGGACTTCGAAGTGGCCGTCGAGGAAGGGGCCAATCTCGTCCGTATCGGGACGGCCATCTTCGGCGCGCGCCCTTAAGCCGGGAGGAGATCGTCGATGCCAAGCTGGGAAAAGGAGACGGAAAACGAGGAGCGCCAGCGTCCCGGGTTCATGGAGAAGGTCTTGAATTTTTTGGGTTTCGTGGCCGAAGCGGCCGAACTGGCCGAAGAAGACTTGCCCGAAGAGGTGGCTGTTCCCGCCCCGACCCGGCGAAACCGGCCGCGGGTGGTCTCCCTCCAGGGCGCCCAGCGCCAGTTTAAAGTGGTGGTCTTCGAACCGAAGACTTTCGAGGAAGTCCAGGCCATCGTGGACCAGCTGAAGAACCATCGGCCGGTCATCGTTAACCTGGAAGAGAGCGACCGGGCCCTGGCTCGGCGCATCGTGTATTTCATGAGCGGGGCCACCTATGCCC
>JAAYXC010000226.1 GCA_012516115.1 Bacillota bacterium
CTGTAAGAAAGAATTAATAAGGTGAGGCCAGTTATATGAAGATCATTCATGTCTGTGTAATTGAATTTACGGCTAAACATTTATTGCTTCCTCAATGTGAATACATGCGTTCTTTAGGACATGAAATTGGATTTGTATTTAGTCCGGCTCCCGGAGCAGAAGAGCTTCGCCAGCGCGGTTTTTTTGTAAAAGAAATAAAAATCTCGCGCAAGATAACTCCATTCGACGTAGTCTCGATTTTTAAACTCGCAATGTACTTCCGGCAGGTAAGACCTGATATTGTACATACGCACACTTCAAAAGGTGGAGTTATAGGTCGGATTGCGGCTTATTTAGCAAGAGTGCCCTATATTGTTCATACAATACACGGTTTTCCCTTTGCAGAGGGTCAAGCTCGGGCCAAGTATGCATTTTATGCAGGTATTGAGAAATGGGTGGGCAGGATTACGGATGTACTACTTTCGCAGAGCAAAGAAGACGTTGATACGGCAATCCGACTTGGAATTCTTGCACGGCGTGGAGCACCGATATATATAGGGAATGGTATAGATGTTACCAAGTTCAACAGAGCGCGATTCACTTCCGTGCGGAAGGCCGAGATACGAAAGTCACTCGGCATAAAAGACGAACCAATAATTACGATAATTGCCAGATTAACATTGGAGAAGGGTTACGCCGAACTAATTGAAGCCCTAAAATCTTGCGTCAATCTCCCATGGACGGCTCTATTCGTAGGTCCCGATGATGGGGCTAAAAGTATAATCGAGGATATGGTGGCCCAATATGGGCTTATTGGGAGAGTGCGGATGCTCGGTCAGAGAGACGACGTGGATGAATTACTGACGATAACAGACGTTTTTGTGCTCCCCTCCTATAGGGAAGGGATGCCTAGGTCGGTTATAGAAGCACAAGCCATGGGAGTTCCGGCAATAGTTACTGACATCCGAGGTTGTCGTGAGATAGTTATCAATGGCCAGACAGGAATAATCGTACCACCTCGGAATTCTCTCGAGTTAGGTGAAGCCCTTTCTAGATTACTTCAAGATCCTCAATTGCGTGAACGGCTTGGGAGAGCTGCGGAACATTATGCCCGTACCAGGTTCAGCGAGACATCGGTATTCGAACGTATTGCAGCGGTGTACAAGGAGTTAGAGATGGATTGCCATAGGAAGGGTAAAAGAGCATGACCAAGTTTAACTTAATAGCTATCACCGGCATCACCGGCCTCACCGGCAGGTTCCTCATCCCGTGTTTTAGGGACCTCGGGTATCGCGGCCGGTTCAAGTGCTTGGTCAGACCGACGAGCGATACCGGCGGGCTGCCGCTGGACCCCGAGATCGAGCTGGTGGTCGGCGACTGCCGGGAGGAGGCGTCTCTTGGCCGGCTTTTAGAAGGGGCGGACGCCCTGGTCCACGTGGCGGGGATCGGGACGGCGGAAAACGTGATCGCGGCCTGTAGGCGCATGGGCACAAGACGGGTCGTTTTCGTGAACACCACGGGGATGTTCAGCAAATACAGGCAGTATGCCGCCGAGTACCGGCGGATTGAAGGGGAGATCTTAAGGAGCGGGCTGGACTACACCATCATCCGGCCCACCATGATCTACGGCAACGCCCGCGACCACAACATCCACAAACTCGTGCATGTGGTGAACCGGTTTCCCATCGTCCCGGTGATCGGCAGCGGCAGGGCGCGGCTACAGCCCATATACGCTCAAGACCTCGCGGCGGTGATCGCCAGGGCGACCCTGGAGCCCCGGGCGGTGGGACAAGCCTACAACGTGGCCGGCAAGGAACCCATCGAGTATCTCGACCTGCTAAAGTGCATCGCCGCGGCCCTTGGGAAAAGAAGGTTTTTCATCAAAGTCCCCTATCCCCTGGCGCTGCTGGCCGGCTACATCGCAGAGAAGGCCGGCAGTAGCCTGGTCAATGTGGAGCGCGTCCGGCGCATGTCCGAAGACAGGACCTTCGATTACTCTTTGGCCGCCAAGGACCTGGGCTTCGCCCCCCGGAGCTTCCAAGAAGGCATTAAGCTTGAGGTGGCGGCCATGCGCCGGGAAGGGCTGATCTGACGGCGTCGGGGGGCCGACCTTTCTTCCGGTTTTCTTTGCCCCGGCGGGAGGTGGAAAGTTCTCATGGAAAAACCCGTGATCTTAGCGGTCGTAGTGATCGTTGCCGGTCTCCTTTCCTGGGGGCTTACCGGGCTCGTGCGTCGGTATGCGATCCGGCGCGGGATCCTCGACATCCCCAATGCCCGGAGTTCCCATCTGGTTGCCACCCCCCGCGGGGGTGGACTGGCCATGGTGGTGGTGTTTTTAGCCTCTCTTCTCTTATCGGCCCTCCGGGGCGCCGTTGGCGCCAAAACGGCCATCGCCCTCATCTGCGGCGGCCTTCTCGTGGCCGGCGTCGGCTGGCTTGACGACCGGCGTGGCCTGCCCCCGCTGCCGCGGGCCGTGGTTCAGGGGCTTGCCGCCTTGTGGGCCCTGGGCTGGCTCGGCGGTCTCCCCTCACTCGACCTCGGGGTAACCCGCCTCTTCCTCGGTCCGGTCGGGTTTCTCCTGGGGCTTGTTGGCATCGTCTGGTGTATTAACCTCTACAACTTCATGGACGGCATCGACGGCCTGGCCGGGGTTGAGGCGGTCACCGTGGCCGGTACGGCCGCCCTGCTTCTCGCCGGGAGAAAGGTCGGGCTCTTTCCCGCCGCCGGGGCCACCGGGACCGTGATGGAGGCGGCCGGTATAGCGCTGGTCGGCGCGGTTCTTGTTCCCGCGGCGGCAGGGTTTTTGATCTGGAACTGGCCCCCGGCCAAAATCTTCATGGGCGACGTGGGAAGCGGCTTTCTCGGCTTTACCTTCGGTGCCTTGGCCGTGGCCTCCGAAAACTCCGGCGCGTTGCCCCTTCTGGTCTGGGTGTTGCTCTTAGGGGTCTTTGTGGTCGACGCCACGGCCACCCTCCTGCGGCGCATCCGGCGCGGGGAACGGTGGACCGAAGCCCACCGGACCCATGCCTACCAACTGGCGGTGCAGGCCGGATGGACCCACAAGCAGGTCACCCTGGCAGTGTTGGGCATTAACCTCCTCTTGGGCCTTGCGGCCGCGGCCGCCTGCCTTTGGCCGCGGACCTTGCTCTTGGTCGTGGGGCTCGCCGGGACGGCCTTGGTCCTTTTTTGGACGAGGGTGGTCGCGGCCTATGAAGCATACCGCCGTGCCCGGGCGCAGGAGGGCGCCAAAGAGGCGGCGGCCGCCTCCCCGCCGCCGGAGCCCGGCTGAGACCCGGTGACGGAGTTCCTCGGCCCGACGAGCATCGCCATCCCGTTTCACAATAACCTGACGCGGGAAGAGATCGAATACGTGGCGGAGGTGTTAGAGGGGGCCGTGGGGTAATTCACCCGTAGTTCCAGCCCGGAGGGCTTCCCCTGTTGTAGCGGCGGTCTTTAGGCCGCCGCGGAAGGAATGTAGGTTTGGCAGGTTGGCGATGGTTTGTCCCGTTCGCGAGAGGAGGAAATCCGGTGCGAAAGGAAGTTGAGTCGGCCCCCCTGTGGTCCCCCCGCACGCGGGGGGACATAGACCGGGTGGCGGCATGCTCCCTCCCCGCGTGCGGGGAGGGC
>JAAYXC010000227.1 GCA_012516115.1 Bacillota bacterium
GCAAGAAGGAATTCAAAAGAACATATAGTATAATTTATAATGCACCAAACGAACACAAGCTTGGGCCCTGCCTAAGCGGCTCTAGACGAAGCATGATTGGGTGCGATCCGAAGATGAAGACCGAAGTTGATGAACTTTTCCTCTACCGGAAAGCCGTTACTGTTCGATTAGAACTGCTTGAAATGATCTATCGGGCCGGTTCCGGACATGTGGGCGGGGCCCTCTCTTCGGTGGATCTGTTGGTCGTTCTCTTTTATGCGATCATGCGGTACCGGCCGGAAGAACCCGACTGGCCGGAACGCGATCGATTTATTCTCAGCAAGGGGCATAGCTGCGAAGGCTATTACGTCATTCTGGCCGATCGCGGTTTCTTCCCGCGGGAGGAGCTCCAGCGGTTCATGAAATTCGATGCGCTTCTAATGGGACATCCGTCTCCGAAGATTCCCGGGGTGGAGATCGCTACCGGCTCGTTGGGCCACGGTCTCTCCACTTCGGTAGGCATAGCTCTGGCCGGAAAGATGGATTCCCTCTCTTACCGGGTCTATTGCCTGATGGGTGACGGAGAGATGACCGAAGGTTCGGTCTGGGAAGCGGCCATGGCCGCCGCCCATTACCGTTTGGACAACCTGGTTTGCATCGTGGATCGCAACGGCCTTCAGATCAGCGGCCCGACGCAGGAAGTGATGAATACCGAGCCTTTATCTTCTCGGTGGAAGGCCTTCGGTTGGGAGACGTTCGAGATCGACGGCCACGACATCCGCTCCATCAGAGAGACCTTGCTCAACCTCCCCCGAAGAGGGAAGCCGACCTTAGTTATCGCCAATACCGTCAAGGGGAAAGGTGTTTCTTTTATGGAGGGGGATCCACGCTGGCACCACCGGGTGCCGAGCGAGGAAGAATTCCGCATGGCCGTCGCCGAACTTAAAGGAGCCTTGGCCCGGTTGGACGCCTTCATGGAATAAAGAGGCGAAAGGAGTTCCCTTAGTTGACGGGAAAACCTAATCAGTTTATTTTAAGCCAAACCTTGCTCGAGCTGGCCAAGGAAGACGAGCGCGTGATCGCCCTTGTCTGCGATTCGCGTTTCTCTGCCCATCTGGCCGAGTTTGCCGCCGTCCTCCCGCGGCAGTTTATCGAGGTCGGCATTGCCGAGCAGAACGTGGTCGGTATTGCGGCCGGTCTGGCCACTTGTGGCAAGATCCCGTTCGTTTTTACTCCGGCCCCTTTCCTTTCGATGCGTAGCGCCGAACAGATCAAGATAGACGTGGCCTATTCTCAAACGAATGTAAAGTTAGTGGGGATAAGCGGCGGAGTGAGCTACGGGGCGCTCGGCACTACTCACCACTCACTTCAGGACTTGGCGGTTATGCGGGCAATTCCCGGTCTGCCCGTGGTCGTGCCCTCCGATAATCGGGAGACGGCCCTCCTCGTACGGGAGTTGAAGGAGCATCGCGGTCCGGTTTATCTCAGAACCGGCCGCGGCCCGGTCCCCGATGTCCATGAGGCCGGTTTTGTGCCGAAGCTAGGGAAGGGATGCCTCCTTCTGCCGGGTATAGACCTGGCCATCGTGGTCTGCGGCGAGCTCGTTCGCGCGGCCTTGGATGCCGGCATCTTCCTTCACGAACGGGGTATCTCGGCGCGCGTTGTTGAGATTCATACCATAAAACCTCTGGATGAGGAGTTAATTCTGGAAGCAGCCCGGGAGACCAAGGCGATCTTGACCGTCGAAGAGCACAGCGTCTACGGTGGCCTTGGCAGCGCGGTGGCGGAATTATTGGTCCAGAATAGATTATCCATCCCCATGCGAATTTTAGGTATCCCGGACGAGCCGGCCATAGTTGGATCGCAACTAGAAGTTTTTAGATATTATGGTCTTACGCTAGAAGGGATTGTGGCCGAAGCTTTAAAGTTATTGGGCGTAGATATAACAGACATAAAAACAGACATAAAAGTGAAAGGGGCCTGATGGCTTTGGCCGATGAACTGATCTTGGCCATCGACCAGGGCACGACGGGGACCAAGGTCCTGCTTTTCGACCGAAAAGCGGAAGTATGTGGCACTTTCTATCGGGAGCTCACCCAGTATTATCCGCGGCCCGGTTGGGTGGAACACGATCCCGTGGAGATCTGGGAAGGAGTCGTAGAGCTGATCCAACGTGCCATGACCATAATGGAGGAACCGCGGCAGGTTAGGGCCATTGCCGTGACCAACCAGCGGGAGACCGTGGTGGTCTGGGAACGCGCCACCGGTCGGCCTTTGGCCCCCGCCGTGGTCTGGCAATGCCGCCGGAGTACCGAGATCTGTCGCGCTTTGCGCGAGGAGGGTTTAGAAGAGACCTTCAGACGCAAGACGGGCCTCACCATCGATCCTTATTTCTCCGGGACCAAGATGCGCTGGCTTCTCGAAGAGATCCCCGGGCTCAAGGCCAGGGCCGCCCACGGTGAACTCTGTTTCGGGACCATCGATGCCTGGTTGTTATGGAACCTAACGGGTGGAAAGGCCTTCGCCACCGATTACTCGAACGCCGCGCGGACCTTGTTCTTCAACATCTACGACTTGGATTGGGACGACGAGCTCCTGGCCGTCCTCGGGGTGCCGCGGGCGACGCTGCCCGAGGCGCGGCCTTCATCCTGCTTCTACGGCGAGACGGTGGCCTTGGGGAAGCTCCCGGCGGGTATCCCTATTACGGCCATGATCGGCGACTCCCAGGCCGCCCTTTTTGGCGAGGCCTGCTTTGCCCCGGGCATGGCCAAGGCCACTTACGGCACCGGCACCTCCGTCATGGTCTTCGCCGGTCCAAAGCAAATTCAGGCGCCGCCGGGCCTGGTGGCCACCATCGCCTGGGGCCTCGGTAGGGAGGTGGGCTATGCCTACGAAGGGCTCATCAACGTCACCGGCGCGACCATGCAGTGGCTACGCGACGGCCTGGGCATCATCGAGGACGTGGCCGAGAGCTCGGCCATCGCCTCCCGGCTTTCGGGGAACGACGGCGTCTACCTCGTCCCGGCCTTCGTAGGGCTTGCCGCTCCCTACTGGGACATGGAGGCCCGGGGGTTGATCACCGGACTGACGAGGGGGACCACCCGGGCGCACTTGATCCGGGCGGGGCTTGAGTCCATCGCCTACCAGGTTCGGGACGTGGTGGAGCTCATCCGGGAAAGCGGGGGACTTGGCCTGACCTCTCTGCGCGCCGACGGAGGTGCGGCGGAGAACGAGTTTTTAATGCAGTTTCAGGCGGACATCCTCGATGTCGAGGTGGTCAAGCCGAGGATTAAGGAGCTTTCGGCCCTGGGAGCCGCCTATCTGGCCGGGCTTCAGACCGGTTTCTGGGCCGATCTCCAGGAGATCGTCGCGACTTGGCGCGCCGAACGGGTGTATCATCCCCGGATGGAGCCGGAGCTACGCGAGCGCTACTTCACGGAATGGAAACGTGCGGTGGTCAGGGCTTTGACGAGGCCGGGAGAAACGAGAAAACTGTAAAAGGAGGTGAAGTCCAGTTATTAGTGGATAGTGGAATTAATCATTTAAACGTCGTTGGAATTACTTTAAAATTATGGCGAGGAGGTATAGTGTTAATATGAAAAGATTGGGATATGGTATGATTTTGATTGTTTTATGTATCCTAATAAGCCTTATTAGTTTTCCTGTGTCAGGTCAGTCAGTAAAGAAGATGCCATTCATCTTTATACCTAAACTTGTACATCCATGGTATCAAGATGTAATAACTGGCATGAATAATGCCAAAGCATTTCTTGAAAAAACAGGTCAGGTTAAGCTTACACTTGAATGGATGGCTCCTCCTAAAGCAGATGTTACGCAACATGTTAATATGATTGAAAGTGCTATTCGGAAGAAACCAAATGGTCTAGCGGTAGCAGTACTTGATCCAAGTGCAGATGTACCAGTAATAAAGGATGCTATCGCCGCTGGTATTCCTACAATATGTTTTGATACTGATGCGCCGGAAAGCGGTAGAATTACATTTGTCGGAAGAACCGATTATCTTGCCGATGGTCGCGAGATGGCTAAGGTACTTGCTAAGGCGATAAAGGGGAAAGGTGAGATTGCGATTCTGTTAGGTTCGCTGGGAGCACCAAACCACAAGCTGAGAGTACAAGGGTTTAAAGAAGAGATAGCAAAATACCCAGACATAAAAATTGTAGCTGAAGAAGCAGATAACGATGACTTAGAGAGGGCTGTATCACTTACGGAAACGATCCTTCGTAAGCACCCAAATTTAGCCGGGATATATGGTTGTAATGCAACAGCCCCGATAGGTGCCGCCCGTGCTGTAGAGGATGCTGGCAAGAGTGGTAAAGTAATTGTTGTAGGTATGGACGACTTACCAGAAATGATAGAATTCATGAAGAAAGGGACTGTATATGCAATGTCAGTCCAGCGGGTTAAAGAAATTGGTTTCTGGAGTGTCATATATTTATGGGCGATGAATGAAGGGCACACTGTCCCGCCGTTCCATGATACAGGCTCACTTGTTGTTTTCAAAGAGCAGCTAGGCACCTATTCTAAGTGGAAATAAGCTTTATTAAAATCATTGGCTATTTGGTGGGTGCTGTCTGCACCATAATGGATAGCACCCACCAAGACTTGTTTCTGGATAGTTTTAGGAAGCAAGGGGCCATATTACACTTGCCAAGGTAGTAGAGAGATTTTTTTCGCTATTCCGAGGGAAAGTCCATGTA
>JAAYXC010000228.1 GCA_012516115.1 Bacillota bacterium
CCCCGCCGCCGTCCCCAGATCGATCTCGAGGAGACCCTGGAAGAAGGCAGGGACAAGAGACGACGAAAGGCCGCAAAGACCCAATACCCGCGCGGCCGGCGACGCCAAAAAGTCGAGCAGACCGATCGCACTTAAAAGGCGGACCAAAACGGAGAAAAAGACGATAAACCCGCCGATGGTAAAGAGCGTGGCCACTGATTCCCGCACGGCTTCCCCGAGGAGCTGGCCCAGGGGACGACCGTCTTCGGCACGGCCGCGCAAAAGGGCGGCAAAAGCCCGTCTGAGCATGCCTTTATAGGTCGGTGGGGTCTCTTCCGTCGGCGTCTCTTCGCACCCATAAAAACGAAAGAAAAAGCCCAGGGTAAAACTGGAAAGATAATGGGCGATGGCCAAAAGAGGACCCAGGGCCGGCCGGCCGAACATCCCCACGGCCACGGCGCCGAAGATGAAGAGGGGATCGGCGGTGTTGGTGAAGGCCAAAAGCCGCTCGGCCTCTATCCGGGTGCAAAGTTTCTTACGCCTGAATTTGGTGGTAATGACCGCGTCCATCGGGTATCCCGCCGCCAGGCCCATGGAAAGGGCAAAGGCCCCCACCCCGGGTACGTTGAAGACGGGCCGCATCAAGGGCTCGAAGATCACGCCCATGAAGTGGACCACGCCCAATCCCAAAAGGACTTCGGAGAGAACAAAAAAGGGAAAGAGCGAGGGAAGGACGATTACACCGAAGACCCTGATCCCTTCTTTCGCCGCGGCCAGGGCTTCCTCGGCGTAAAAGACCAGAGCCAAGGCGAGAAGACTGGCCAGGACGGCCAGGACGACCGTCTTGGCCCGGCGTACGTCGAGCACGGCGACCACCTTACCGGTAAGTCTTGGGGTGAATTTCGCTTAGATTTATATGGAGGTCGCCTTCCGGATAGACCGTGGAAAGGAAGGGATCGATTCCTCGCCCACCAGCCATCCCCGGGTTATCTCCTTCCCGGCCGGCGCATGCTAAGACTAGACCACAGAGAAAGGAGGGAGAAGGAATGGCCATTGGGAGCGAGACCAGGCGAACGCCGGTGGTGGTCGAGGCCAAGCAGGCGCTGAAGCGCTTCCGCGACGAGGTGGCCAACGAGCTCAACATCGATACTTCGAAGATCGTCGGTGGCTACTGGGGCTGGATGCCGACCCGGGAAGCCGGGGCCGTGGGCGGTAATATGGTCAGACGGATGATCGAGGCCGCCGAGCGGGCTTTGATCGAGCAGACCGCGGCCAACGTCCGGGCCGGGTTCGCCCAGGGCTTCACCGCGGCCGGCCAGCAACAGTCGACCGAAGGGCAGCCCAATACCCCGTATCAGCCGAATCCCAACCTGAACCTCAACAACCTCGGCAAGCTGTTCTAAGTGCCCTACTTATTTCGAAAAAGCGGAGGCGGCGTCCCCGACGCCGCCTCTATACAAATCTTTCCGCCACCCTCCATATTCCAATGACCGTTTCATGCTGGGTTAATGATACTCTTTTTGATTCAACGCGCTTCCTGCCTGAATACAGTAGCTTGTACGTGTTTTTTACTCGGATAGAGCGCATGAGATATCCCGTCCAAATTCCAGGAGCTATACAAGATGAAATTGTACTACCAATCATTCCTGCAATTAATTCGTCGCCATATTCACGTTAAGTATGAACAATGCAGGGGTTGAATATTCCCAAGAGGTCCAATTGAAACCGGCCTCTCTTTGCCAGCCTCCTCAGATGACGTGGAGTTCACATATCTTACGAAAATGGTAACCGTAAACAGCCAGCGTGATGGCCAAGGGCAGCGCCCTGGGCCGGCGGACGAGCGTCCACCAGAAAAGCTTCCAGTAGTGGATC
>JAAYXC010000229.1 GCA_012516115.1 Bacillota bacterium
CGGGGATGATAACGTCTTCCGGGAGTTCGTCACGGTGAGTCGGGGAACCGAGGGCGGCGGGGGCGTTACCCGCATCGGAAATAATAACCTTTTTATGGCTTATTCCCACATTGCCCACGACTGTCAGATCGGTAGCCATGTGGTGATCGCCAACGCCACCAACCTGGCCGGCCATGTTCATGTGGAAGACCGGGCGGTCATCGGCGGGATGTGTGGAATTCATCAGTTCACTAAGATCGGTAAAATGTGTATGGTCGGCGCCTGTAGCAAGATCGTCAAAGATGTACCCCCCTATGTGCTGGTGGATGGTAACCCCGCCCGGGTGGCCGGGATCAACGTGGTGGGACTTCGCCGGAACGGCGTCGATCCGCAGACGCGGGAAGAGATCAAGACGGCCTACCGGATCCTTTATCGCTCCAGCCTCTCGGTGGAACAGGCCATCGAGCAGATGGAACAACAACTCCGGGGGAGTGAAGAGATCGATCATTTCATCCGCTTTTTACGTAACGCGGAACGGGGGATCTGTCGTTAGGATCGCCCACAGGTAAAAAAAGACCCGGTCGAGAGCGACCGGGTCTTTTTTATCGGTATTCGGCCGGTGAGGTCGGTTCCATACTCGCTCGCGGGCCCCTGGGGATACAAATCCTTTGTCCCACGGCTAGCCTTTCCGGAACAAGGCCCGGATTGGCCGCCAGGATCGCCTCGACGGTGGTACCGAACCGTCGGGCCAGCGAGTAGATGGTCTCGCCCGGACTCACGGTATAGGTAAACCCGGGACAGGGTGGAGCCGGTACCGGAAGGCAGATCTCCTGACCGATCTGGAGGCGGTTCGGATCGATCCCCGGATTGG
Organism: Bacillota bacterium; assembly: GCA_012516115.1. Lineage (GTDB taxonomy): Bacteria > Bacillota > UBA4882 > JAAYXC01 > JAAYXC01 > JAAYXC01. Next base: position 851 of record JAAYXC010000229.1, read on the forward strand.
CGGCCAAGATGGCGGTAACGCTGGTATTGAACCGTCTGGCCAGGCCGAAGAGGGTGTCACCCGGACGGACGATGTAGGTGAACCCGGGGCAGGTGGGCGGGGCCGGCAGGGGAAGGCAGATCCTTTCACCGATGAAGAGCCGGTCGGGATCGATCCCCGGATTGGCGGCCAGGATGGCCTCCACGGTGGTATTAAACCGGTTGGCCAACGAAAACAGTGTATCTCCGGCGGTAATGGTATAGACCACCCCCGGGCAGAAGGACGGTGGAGGGGCCGGGATGCAGATCTGCTGACCGATGAAGAGCCGGTTCGGGTCGGCTCCCGGGTTCTGGGCTGGATCGAGATCCGGGTTGGCCGCCAGGAGGGCGGCCAGGGAAAGGCCGAAACGGCGCGCAAGGCCGAAAAGGGTATCGCCCGGGCGCACGGTGTAAACGAATCCCCCCGGGCAGGGAGGCGGTAGGTTCATCATCGCGCTTTACCTCCTTGGGTGAGCGGGTGCCGTTGCCATATCCTATGCCGAAAGAGGCATAATGGCCAAAGGTCTTTCCCGGGCGGAGGTAAGAAGGGCCGCGGGCACGATGGCGCCGGGGCGGTAGATCGTTATCCGGCCCCGGCAGGAATCTCCCACCACAAAGAGGAATTATTATGCCGTTGATTCGGGTGTCATGGGGGACCGCCATGCAGACCGTGGGCCTTTTACCGCACGAAGGGAAACCGGAAGCCCTTGCCACCACCGAAGCCTTTATTACGCTCCTCCGGAAGGCGGGATTCACGCCACGGCTGGAAGAAAGAACCGCGTCCCGCCTCGGTCACCCGGCTTTCGGGGTGGCGCCGGAGGCCTTTGTCGAGGGTCTCGATCTGGTCATCGCCCTCGGTGGCGACGGGGCCCTTCTCCGGGCGGCTCACCGGGTCTATCCCAGGGAGATCCCCCTTTTTGGGGTCAATTTCGGCCACGTGGGGTTTTTGGCCGAGGTGGAGGCCCAGGAGGTGGCCGAGGCCGTGCGAAGGTTGCGGGCCGGTGAATACCGCGTCGAAGATCGCCTCATGGTCGCCGCCAGCGTCGGCCGGCCGGGAACCACCCCGCTGGTAGCCTTAAACGACGTGGTCATCGCCAAGAGGGGTCAGGCCAGGATGATCTCCCTGGCCATCGTGCTAAACGGGGTGACTCTGACGGAATATCGGGCCGATGGCCTCATCGTAGCCACTCCCACCGGGTCCACGGCCTATTCCCTTTCGGCCGGGGGTCCCATCCTGCAGCCGACCCTCGCGGCGCTGGTGGTCACGCCGGTTTGCGCCCATGCCCTTCATGCGCGCCCTCTGGTACTCGGAGCCGAGGAGGAGGTCACCGTGCGTATCCTCGCCCCCCACGAGGAAGTGGTCTTGGTGGCCGACGGGTATGAGACGCTGGCCCTTCTTCCCGGTGATGAGATCCATTTCCGTCGGGCCACGGCCGTGACACGTTTGCTTCGTTTTACCGGGCCCGGTTTTTACGAACTCCTCCGCGAGCGTTTCCGCGCGGGGAAACTTTAGAGGGGCGCAGCTGGTCAACAGTTCGCTCCTTGTTGAAAGCAGTTCATCGCTGGTGAAACGGTAGGCGACACTAGAGTGGCACCAGGCATGTTTATCGGTTGGGATATTTTAGAATCCGGAGGGATGGCCGTGAAGGCCCGCCGTCAGGCCTTGATTCTTTCCATCATCAGGGAAAAACCCATCGCCACCCAGGAAGAACTGGGCGAAGCCCTGCGGGCGGAAGGGATCGAAGTCACCCAGGCCACGCTTTCGCGGGATATCAAAGAGCTCGGGTTGATCAAGATACCCGTGCCGGAGGGGGGCTATCGTTACGCCCTCCCGCATGAGCGGCCGATGGCCGACGTTCTCCGGCGGGCCGAACGCCTCTTCGAGGACGCCGTGGTCGGGGTCGATTATACCGAGAACCTGGTGATCATAAAGACCTTGAGCGGGGCGGCCAACGGAGTGGCGGATGTCTTGGACGACCTGGAATGGCCGGAGGTTGTGGGTATCCTGGCCGGGGATGATACCATCCTCATGGTGGTACGCCGGCGGGAGCAGACCGAGGAGATCGTGGAACGCCTGTACAGGTTTAGGAGGTAGGAAGTTTGCTCCGCGAGCTTTGGATACGTAACCTGGCCTTAATCGAGGAGTTGCGGTTGGAGTTCGCCCAGGGACTGAACGTCCTCACCGGCGAGACCGGAGCCGGGAAGTCCATCATCATCGATGCCGTGGGACTGGTCCTCGGTGGCCGGGGGACGGGCGAGATGATCCGGGCCGGCGCCGACTCGGCGGTGGTGGAGGCCATCTTCGAACTGGACGAGCGCCCGGAACTTACCGCGGCCCTCGAGGAGCTGGGGATCGCCGCGCCGGACGGGGTTCTCGTCTTCCACCGGGAACTGGGCACCGGAGGACGAAGTCGGTGCCGGATCAACGACCAGACGGTGACGAGCCTGACGCTGGCCAAGATCGGGGCTTTTCTCGTCGATATCCACGGCCAGCATGAACACCAGTCTCTCCTCCAACCGGACAAACAACTCGATCTCCTCGACCGGATGGCCGGCGAAGAGGTATGGGGCCTGCGTCGCAAGTTTGCCGAGGGATACGCGCAGTTGCGTGCGCTCCGGGACGAGCTGACCCGTTTGCGCGGAGGCGAAGAGGAACTGAAACGCCGCGAGGAGCTCCTTCAGTTTCAGCTGGCGGAGATCCGCGAGGCCAAGCTGGTGTCGGGGGAAGACGACCGGCTCCAGGCCGAGCATGACCTTTTCGCCAACATCGAGCGGCTGTACGAGGCCACGGCCCGGGCCTATGGACTCCTTTATGAAGGCGGGACCCAGCAGGCGGCCGTGGAACAGATCGGTGAGGCCCAGAGAGGGCTCGAGGCGGTGGTGGGGGTGGACCCGCGTCTCGCACCGGTCCTGGCCATGCTCCGGGAGGCCGCCGCCCAGGCCGAGGAAGCAGCGCGGGAGCTGCGTTCCTATCGTGAACATCTGGAGTTCGACCCCGCCCGCCTGGCCGAAGTGGAGCGCCGTCTGGATGAGATCGCGAAGCTCAAGCGGAAGTATGGCCGGACGGTGGACGAGATCCTGGCCTACGCCGAAAGGATCGCGCAGGAACTCGAGGGGATAGAGCACCGGGACGAACGCCTGGCCGAACTGGAAAAGGAGATCGGACGCCTGGAGACGGCGCTTTCGGAGACGGGGCGCGCCCTTTCCGCGCGGCGCCGGGCACAGGCCGTGCGGCTTGAGGCCGAGATCGCCCGCCAGCTCGAGGAACTCAATATGGGCAAGGTCACCTTTAAGATCGACCTTACGTGGACGGAGGACCCGCACGGCCTTCCCTGCGAGGGCCGCCGGGTGACCATGGGTCCCCGGGGGATCGACCGCATCGAGTTCCTGGTGGCGCCCAACCCGGGCGAAGGACTCCGGCCCATGCTCAAGATCGCCTCCGGCGGGGAACTTTCCCGCATCATGCTGGCCTTGAAGGCCATCCTGGCCGAGGTGGACGAGCTACCGACGATGATCTTCGACGAGATCGACGTGGGCATCGGCGGGCGGACGGCCCAGGCGGTGGGGGAGAAGATGCTCTTAATCGGCCGGGCCCGCCAGGTCATCGCCGTGACCCATCTCCCCCAGATCGCCTCTTTGGCCCACCGTCATTTCCTCATCGAGAAACATACCCACGGCGAGCGAACGACGGTAGAGGTCCGGGCCCTGGACATGGCGGAGCGGGTGACGGAGTTGGCGCGGATGCTCGGTGGGGCCGAGGTCACCGAGACCACACGGCGTCATGCCCAGGAGATGCTCAGCCTGGCCGAGAAGCTTAAGCTCAAGAAGGTGGGGCGGATCAGCTAGCGCGTTCGCCATCGGGGTGGTATAACGGAGCCACCGGCGAAGCGAAACAGAACTGAAGCGGATTAGAAAAGAGGGGTTTGAACGATCTTTCCCCGGTCTTTTCGTGGCTAAGTTTGTTACTTTTCAGGACGGAGAAAACAGGCCACGGAGGGCAGGCGACTTCGCGGAGGGATGAGGAATGTATCTATCCCGGCGGGAGTCCTTGGCCCTGGTCGTCCTGCTCGTACTGAGTTCCGTCGGTGCCGGCGTTTACTTTTGGCGTCGCGCGATGCGGGGGGAGGTAACGATAAGCGGGCCGCCGGGCACCGAGGCCACGGTGGAGGCGGAGAAAAAAGAATTCGTCGTCCACGTCTGCGGGGCGGTGAAATCCCCGGGTATCTATAAGCTCCCGGCCGGCACGCGGGTCTATGAGGCCATTGCCGCCGCCGGCGGGGCCTTGCCCGAGGCGGACCAGGGAGCATTGAACCTGGCGGCCTTCGTTCAGGAC
>JAAYXC010000230.1 GCA_012516115.1 Bacillota bacterium
GACGGGACGTTTATGAACTTCCCGTGAGTGTCTTTCAATTCTGGTGGCAGTACTTTGAGGTATATCTAATCGAATTTATTCCAATAATTAACAAAAAAGCCTGCCAGAATTCGCGTTCCAGCAGGCATTTTTTCTGGTGGACCTGAGGGGAATCGAACCCCTGACCTCTTGAATGCCATTCAAGCGCTCTCCCATCTGAGCTACAGGCCCGGTCGCAGATTAGAGTATACAGGTTCCCGGTGGTCTTGTCAAGGGCAATCTGCGGCCCTAGGCCGTGGGCCGGCGACCAGTTAAGCGACTTGACGGCCCAGGAGACGACGAAGACGCGAATGTTGTTGCTCTTCGGGTCTACGGGCAAAAGAAAGAACCCCAGCCGGTTAGGGTCGTAGCCTAGAGTAGATCAACCCCCGGCCAGCGCCCGCAAGAACTCGGCCAGGAGTTCCACCCGCCGGTAGAGGCTCGGGATGCTCATAAACTCGGCCGCGGAATGGTGGCCGCCTCCGGCCGGACCCAGACCGTCGAGGGTGGGAACGCCCAAGGCCGCCACGAGATTGGCGTCCGAGCCGCCGCCAGAGCAAAAAGGCTTCAGTTGTATCCCTAACCTACGGCCTACTTCCTCTAGAGAACGAAAGAGCCGGAGGTTAGCCTCCTTAGGCGGCAGCGGCGGCCGGGTAATGCCCCCGCTCAGCGTGGCCGAGGTCTCGGGAACCGTCTTCTCGGCGGCGATCCGTTCTAGGGCCGCTAGGATCGGGCCGATCTGGCTTTCTTCTTTCACCCGGAGATCGATCTCCGCCCAGGCGGAATCCGGAACCACGTTCGGCCTTGTCCCGCCGCCGATCGCTCCTACGTTCAGGGTCACTCCTGCCGCCAGGTCGGTCAAGGCGTGCACGGCAAGGATCTTATGGGCCAGTTCCAGCACGGCACTCCGGCCCTTTGCGTAATCCGAGCCGGAATGGGCGGCCTTGCCGCAGACACGGAGGGTAAAGCGGCCGATCCCCTGTCGGCTTACGGTGACGAGCTCCTCTCCGGCCGCCGGTTCTACTACCAAGACGGCCACCGCCTCTTCGGCCATCTCGGCCAGAGAAAAGCGCGAACCGGGTGAGCCGAGTTCTTCGTCCCCATTAAAAAGACAGATAATCCGGACGGCCGGCCATCCGTCGGCCCATAGTCGGCGGAGGGCCCCGAGGACGGCCACCACGCCCCCTTTACAGTCGGAGACCCCGGGGCCGTAGGCCGAATCTCCCGCGATTTTAAACGGCCGTTCGGCCGCCGTGCCTAGGGGGAAGACCGTATCCAGGTGGGCGAGCAAGACCACTTTCGGCCCCCGGCCGATCTCCGCCTTGAAATGGACTCCGCCGGCAGGATCGATAATCGTCTCGAGCTCCATCCCCAGCTTTCTCAGCTGTGCCGCCAAGACCTCCCCGGCGGCCATCATCCCCGCGCGATCCCCGGAAGGAGTATCGATGGCGACGAGTCGCGCCAAGAGGGCGAGAAGTTCGCCTTCCCCATGGTCCATCATCATCTCACGGCCTTTCCGTTTTCGGCTTGAGAACATTGCTCTTTTCTTTTTGCCTCGTTTAATTCCTTCCAATCCCTCCGGCCCGGTTTCGATCGTTCTTCGGCCGGGCGGCAGGGTGTGATATAATGATGGAGGCCGATGCGCAGGCGTCGGAAAGGAGTGTCTCCGATGTTGAATTTCCTTAAAAACTTATGGGATACCAACCAACGCGAGCTCAACCGCCTTTCCCTCAAGGTGCAGGCGATCAATGCCTTAGAACCGGAGTTCGCGCGCTTGACCGACGAGGAGCTGCGGGCGAAGACCGATGAGTTCCGGCGGCGGCTGGCCGATGGGGAGACCCTCGATGACCTGCTCCCCGCGGCCTTCGCCGCGGTTCGGGAGGCGGCCAAGCGGACGCTTGGCCAGCGTCATTTCGACGTTCAGCTCATGGGGGGCATCGTCCTCCACGAGGGCAAGATCGCCGAGATGAAGACGGGCGAGGGCAAGACCCTGGTGGCCACCCTCCCGGCCTACCTCAACGCCTTGACCGGCCGCGGGGTCCACGTGGTCACGGTCAACGATTATCTGGCCAAGCGCGATAGCGAGTGGATGGGGGCCATCTATCGTTTTCTCGGGCTCAAGGTGGGCGTGATCCTTCACCACTACGACGCGGCCCAGCGGCGCGAGGCCTATGCGGCGGATATTACCTACGGCACGAACAACGAGTTCGGCTTCGATTATCTCCGCGATAACATGGCCTTAAGCCTTGAGGAGGTCGTCCAGCGCGAGCTAAACTACGCCATCGTCGACGAGGTGGACTCCATCTTGATCGACGAGGCCAGGACCCCTCTTATCATCTCCGGGCCGGTGGAGAAGAGCGAAGAGGGGCTCTATCTCGAGCTCAAACCGCTCGTCGTCCGGCTCCGCCAGAAGCAGAGCAGCCTGATCAAGGGGCTCCTCGACGAAGCGGAAAGGCGCTTGCAGGTCGACCCGAACGATGAGGAAGCGGTGGAGAAACTCCTTCTCGTCCGGCGGGGCGACCCCAAGAACCCGCGTCTGCTCCAGATAATCGCCGACCGGTCGGCCTTAAAAGGGAAGATGGATCGCCTCGAAAGCAGGCTGGCGGTGGAGAAGCTTCTGCCCCAGTTCGACGGGGAGCTTTATTGCGTCGTGGACGAGCGGGCCAATAACGTGGAACTCACGGAGAAAGGGATCGAACTTTTGGGCGGTGGCCGGCCGGAGGAGTTCGTCCTGCCCGAGCTGGATGTGGAGCTCGAGGCCATCGAGAGCGATGAGAGGCTTTCTCCCGAGGAGAAGGAAAGGGCCAGGGAGGCGGTGGAAGAACGTTACCGCCTGATCTCCGAGCGGATCCATGCCATCCACCAGCTCGTCAAGGCTTACTGGCTCTTCGAGCAGGACGTGAACTACGTGGTCAAGGATGGCCAGGTGATCATCGTCGACGAGTTCACCGGTCGCCTCATGCCCGGTCGCCGGTGGAGCGACGGGTTGCACGAGGCCATCGAGGCCAAGGAAGGGGTGCGGGTGGCCGAGAGGAACCAGACCCTGGCCACGATTACCCTGCAGAATTATTTCCGCATGTACAAGAAGCTTGCCGGCATGACCGGGACGGCCGAGACCGAGGCCACGGAATTCAAAAAGATCTACGGGCTCGACGTGGTGGTCATCCCGACGAACCTGCCCATGATCCGTCAGGACCTCCCGGACTTGGTCTACCGGACCCAACAGGCCAAATACCGGGCGGTGGTGGAGGAGATCAAAGAGAGGCACCGGAAGGGTCAGCCGGTCCTGGTGGGCACCATCACCATCGAGAGCTCCGAGCGGCTCTCGCGGATGTTGAAACAGGAGGGCATCCCGCACCAGGTCTTAAACGCCAAGTACCACGAGAAAGAAGCGGAGATCATCGCCCAGGCCGGCCGGGTGGGGGCGGTGACCATCGCCACCAACATGGCCGGTCGCGGCACCGACATCATGCTCGGCGGCAACCAGGAGTTTTTGGCCCGCCAGTTCTTGCGGGAGAAAGGGCTCGATCCGGCCGACGCGCCGCCGGAAGAGTGGGCGGCGGCCCGCGCCAGGGCCAGAGCCATCACTGAGGCCGAGCACGAAAAGGTGGTGGCCCTCGGGGGTTTACACGTCATCGGGACCGAACGCCACGAGAGCCGGCGCATCGACAACCAGCTCCGCGGTCGGTCCGGCCGACAGGGCGACCCGGGTTCGTCCCGTTTCTACGTCTCCCTCGAGGACGACCTCATGCGGCTTTTCGGCGGGGAGACCATCGGTAATCTCATGACCAGGCTGGGTTGGACCGATGAGATGCCCATCGACCACCCCCGCATCTCGCGGGCCATCGAGAACGCCCAGCGGAAGGTGGAGGCGCGGAACTTCGAGCTCCGTAAGCACGTGCTGGAATACGACGACGTCCTGAATAAACAGCGGGAGATCATCTACGCCCAGCGTCGGCAGCTTTTGGAGGGCACGGACGTCCGCGAGCGGGTCCGGGAGATGATCGCGGCCCATATCGACCGCCTCCTGGCCACCTACGCGCCGGAGAAGTCCCCGCCGGAGGAATGGGACCTCGTCGGGCTCATCAATGCCGGTCGCCGCGTCTGCCTGCCGTGGGGGATCACACCGGCGAACCTGACCGGGTTCGACCGTGCCGGCCTGCGGGAAGAGCTCCTCCGCCGGACCCTGGCCGCCTACGAAGAGAAAGAGAAACAGATCGGCCGCGACCAGATGCGCGAGCTGGAGCGGATCGTCCTTTTACGCACCATCGACGCCAAATGGATGGACCACCTCCAGAACATGGATGACCTGCGGGATGGGATCGGGCTTCAGGCATATGGCCAGCACGATCCTCTCGTGGCTTACAAATTCGAGGCCTACAAGATGTTCAAGGAGATGACCGAGGAGATCGAGACCGAGGCCATCCGCTATCTGGTCCACCTCCAGCTCGTCCGGGAAGAACCCCTCCCGGCCCGACGGGCCCGGCCGATGCGGACCAACCGGGACGAGGACGGGGGGGTCGTCCAGCGCCGGGTGGAGAAGAAGGTCGGCCGGAACGACCCGTGCCCCTGCGGGAGCGGCCGCAAGTACAAAAAATGCTGTGGGGCCACGGCGAAAACCGCCGGATAAAACTCGCCCCGGCCGAGGCGTCGGCCTCCTCCTCTCGTGAGCGGAGAGGGAAGGGGAGGGGGCGGGTCATCTACCTGTGATTTAATCAGGAGGGAAGAAATTGCCGGAACCTGCCGAGATCCGTACACGCCTTAACGAACTGGGTGAACGCCTGAGCAAACTGGGGGATTATCTTTGACCTCGCCGCAAAAAGGGCGCGGCTAAAAGAACTGGAAGAAGAGAGCGCCAAGGCCGACCTCTGGCGCGACCCCGAGGCGGCCCAGCGGGTCCTTCAGGAGATGAAGAGCCTCAAGGCCCAGGTGGAAAAGGTCGATCGGCTCCTCTCCACGTGGGAGGAATACCGCACCCTCTTCGAACTGGCGGTGGAAGAAGGGGACCAGGCGGCCATGGGCGAGGTCGAAGTCGAGCTGGCGCGCCTCGAGAAGGACCTGGCCGCCATGGAGCTGGCCACGCTCCTCGGCGGGGAGTTCGACCGGAACAACGCCTATTTGACCATCCATCCCGGCGCCGGGGGGACCGAGTCCCAAGATTGGGCGCAGATGCTCTACCGGATGTACGTCCGCTGGGCGGAAAGGCGCGGTTACGAGGTGGAGGTCATCGACCTCCTCCCGGGAGAAGAAGCCGGGATCAAGAGCGTTACCTTGCTCATCCGTGGCGAACTGGCCTACGGATATCTCAAGGGAGAGAAAGGCGTCCATCGCCTCGTCCGTATCTCGCCTTTTGATGCCAACGCGCGGCGGCATACCTCCTTCGCCTCGGTGGACGTTCTGCCGGAGATGCCGGAGGACGTGGAGATCGAGATCCGGCCGGAAGACTTGAAGATCGAGACCTTCCGATCCGGGGGGGCCGGCGGCCAGTACGTAAACAAGACCGAGTCGGCCATCCGTATCACCCATCTGCCCACCGGGATCGTCGTCACTTGCCAGAACGAACGGTCGCAGATCCAGAACCGCGCCCGGGCCATGGCCTTGTTGCGTGCCAGGTTGGCCGAGCATTACCGGCGGGAACAGGAGAAGAAACTGGCCGAACTGAAGGGCGAGTATACCGAGATCGCCTGGGGAAACCAGATCCGTTCCTACGTCTTCTGTCCCTATACCATGGTCAAGGACCACCGGACCGAATGCGAGACGGGTAACGTCCAGGCGGTGATGGACGGGGAACTCGATCCCTTTATCGAGGCCTATCTCCGGTGGACCGGGAAGAAAACGGGATAATACTCCGCCGCTCGTTGCTCGGAGAACGAGCGGGTTTGAACCCGGTCCCGACAAGCCGGGGTAAAAGAATCCTCTGTACCTTGGCGGGCAGATTCTTCTTCGCCATAACAAGGGGAACCGAACCAGGAACAACCGCGGCAGACCGAGACCCGCCAGGCCCGGGGGACCCGGGAGCGAAAGAGGGCCGCGAGATCTCCGAAACTGATTACGGCGCCCGGCTTGAGTCCAAGCCGGGCGCAGACTATTTCGTCGCGATGGGAGACCCCTTTTTTCCCTCCTTCGTCCCGCGAACAGGCCCCTCCCTTCAGCCAGGGGCAGACCGCGCAGACGGCGTCCGGTCCGTCGACGATGAGGCGGACCGGTCTTTCCGGGTGGGAGGCCAGGTCCGCCAGGATCCGGGCGAAGTTGGCCACGAACTCCTGGCTGTAGCCGAGGCCACGGAATTCTCCCGCGCAAAGCAGGTGATGGGCACGGAGGCCGAGGACTGGTTTCATCCCTGCCGTCACCTGTTCTCTTCGGGCAAGAGGCAGCGGCAAAGGACGGAGGCGGCCGCGATCTTGGTCATATCCCCGGGGATGAACGGGAAGGTCCCCATCCAAAGCAATTTGGTGGGATCGTAGACCCCGCTGACGAGGGAAAGGACGAGGAGCCCCGGTCCGTGGATGAAGAGAAAGTCGGCCACGGTCATCACCCCGAGGAGCCCGGCCATGCTCCGGGCCCGAGGGAACCGCTCGATCGCGTAACCCACGAAGACGGCCGCGGGGATAAAACCGAGAAGATACCCTCCCGTCGCTCCGGTAAGGAGGTGAAACCCGCCGGTCCAGCCGGCAAACCACGGGAGCCCCAGCGCTCCCGCCACCAGATAAAGACCGGTTCCCACTGCCCCCCAGCCGGCGCCGAGGAGGGCGCCGGTCACGAGCACCGCGAACGTCTGGCCGGTGATGGGCACCGGGGTCCAGGGAAGCGGGATCCTGATCTGGGCGGCCAGGCCGATGAAGGCGGCGAAGCAGAAAGCCAGACCGAGTTTACCGGGGAAGGCGAGCGCGGCGAAACGAGCTCCGGCCTTTTCCCGGCACTGGCGGAGAAGACGGATGGCTTCCACGATGATCCCTCCTTTGGTAAATCGATGGTTACGGAGAGATATTAGCATAGAACACCCCTAATTGTCAACTATAAACTAGTTTATCGGTTGACAATTATCGCTCAGCATCAATTCGGCCACCACCGGGAAGTGGTCCGAGACCCGGCGCGGGAAAGGACGGCAGATCAGGGGTTGCCAGGCCGGACCGGCGAAGAGGTAATCGATGCGCACGGGCCGGCCGAAATGGAAGTAGGTCCCCTCATGGGAATGGCCGCAGGCCGCCTGGAGGTCGGTGAGATGCTCTGTTATTTCCTGGATTTCCGGCGCGGTGGCTTCCACGTTGAAATCGCCGAGAAGGAGGAGCCTGGGATCTTCCGGCAGCCACCGCCGGAGGGCGGCCACCTGGCGCCGGCGATCCGCGGTCGAGAGACCCAGGTGGGTGCAGGCCACGGGAAAAGCCTCGCCCTCTTTTTGTACCCAGACGAGGAGGGCCCCCCGGTGTTCCAGTTCACCGGGTAGAAGGAGAAAATCCGCGGCCCGAATGGGAAGGCGGCTGAGGACGGCCAGTCCGTATTCGCCGCGGCCGGGCCGGGAAGGCCGGCGGTCGATGGTCGCGGCGAAGACGCCTTCCATCTCCAGGACCCGGGCCAGCCAGGCGGTCTGGTCCCGCCAGAGGCTCCGGAGACCCCAGCGGCGGTCGACTTCCTGGAGGGCGATTATCTCCGGGTCGAGCTCCCGGAGAAGGGCGGCCATGGCGCGGAGGTTGGGTAAATTGCCGATATCGGCACCGTGGTGAAGATTGAAGGTCATCACGCGCAAGCGAATTCTTCGCCCTTCGTGGCCTTGGGCCGTGGTAACGAAAACCATGGGCGCCAGAAAAAACGGGAAAAACAAGAAAAGCAAACGCCTCCGGGAGGAAAAAAGGGAGGAAGAAACGGGGAAGACCCGTCGCATCGCCATTTTTCCTTTCCCCTTTTCCCTTGTAATTCTCGACCGGCAACGATCCTTCCTCCACGGCCTACCGTATACCCGTCGGTGCCTGCGGGTAGATTACACCGGGAGGTAGGGGGGATGAACGAGATGGAAGACCTGGAGAAGATCGATCTCTTGCGTCGGCGGGCCCATCTCTCTTATGAAGAAGCCCGGCGGCTCCTGGCCGAGCACAATAACGACGTGGTGGAAGCTTTGGTCGCGTTGGAGAAGCAGGATCGACTTTCCCGGCCGCAAGCGGAGACGGCGGGCGAGATCATCGCCGGGCTGGAGAAATTATGGCGGGCTTCCAGGCGAACGCGGTTCCGTCTGCGGCAGGATGACAAGACCATCGTAGAGTTACCGGTGGCCGCCGGGCTGGTAGGGGCCCTTCTCGCGCCCGAGGTGGCCGTCCTCGGGGCGGTGGCCGCCCTCTTCAGCCGGTGTACGATGGAGGTGATCCGTCCCGCCCAGGAAGGGTGAACCCGGGAGCAGCGATCCATGTTGATGAAAGGCCACCTCCGTGGTAGACTCAGAAACGGAGGGGAGTCCCACGGCCCGCTGGATCATCCATCTCGACATGGACGCCTTTTATGCTGCCGTAGAGCAACACGACCACCCGGAACTCGTGGGGCGGCCGGTTATCGTCGGCGGTCGGCCGGACGCCCGGGGGGTGGTCTCCACCTGTTCCTACGAAGCCCGTGCCTTCGGCGTGCGTTCGGCCATGCCCCTGCGGGAGGCGGCCCGACGCTGTCCGCACGGGGTTTTTTTACCCGTAAGGATGGAGCGTTATGCCGAGGTCTCGCGGCAGATCTTCGCCATCCTCGACCGTTTCAGTCCCCTGGTGGAACCCCTTTCGCTGGACGAAGCCTTTCTGGATGTCACCGGGTGCGAAGGGCTTTTTGGCCCGGCACCGTGCATCGCCCGGCGGATCGTGGCCACCATCCGGCAGGAGCTGGGACTCTCGGCCTCCGTGGGCGTGGCGCCCAACAAACTCGTGGCCAAGATCGCCTCCGATCTGCGTAAACCCGGCGGGTTCGTCGTGGTCCGGCCCGGGGAGGTCGATGATTTCCTGCGCGATCTCTCCGTCCGGTGCCTCTGGGGAGTGGGACCCAGGACCGAAGAGTACCTGGCGCGGCTCGGGGTGAAGACCATCGGCGGCCTGCGGGCCATTCCGCGCGAGATCCTCGTCGCCTCGTTGGGCGAGGCCGGGGCCGCGCTCTACGACCTCTGCCGGGGCCGCGCCGACCGGCCGGTGGCTGGCTCCGAGCCCGCCAAGAGCCTGGGTCAGGAGATGACCTTTCCCCAGGATGTGACCGATCCTTCTTATCTGGCCGCCATCCTGCTCCTCCTTGCCGACCGGGTGGCCCGCCGGGCCCGCGAGGCCGGCGTCTACGGGCGGACGGTGGTCCTCAAGGTACGGGATCTGGAGTTTTCCACCATCACCCGCCGGCGGACCCTCCCGCGGCCCACCGACGCGGAGGAGGAGATCTACGCCACCGCCCGGTCCCTGGCCGAGGCCATCCCCTGGTGGGGGACGAGGCCGGTGCGCCTGCTCGGTGTCTCCTTGGTCAACCTGGTCGATGCCTCCGTGGGCAAGCAGGGGACCCTCTTCGGCCCGGTAACCGGAGAACTCCGCCGTGACCGCCTCCACCGGGCCGTGGATCAGATCCGGCGAAAGTACGGGGAGGAGGCCATCGTACGGGCCAGGGTGATGAAGATGGAGGAGTAGATACCTCGGATGGTAAAAGTAGCCGAGGACGGGCTAAGTTGAGGAAAGGCCATCCTGGATAAGGAAGGTAAATCGATGTTTTAGCGGTTTTGTTTAATGGGTTAAGCATAAAACCCGGCGAGGAACTTCGGATAAAGGGGGCTTCCCTGTTATGAAGAGCAGTAGATCGGGAAGAAAAAACTTAGACCGAAAGGATTGTTTGACGGTAAGCGGTAAGAAAAAGCCCCGAGCTTGCCTTTAAAGGATACGATTATACCCGTCCGCGACATATTTTATCACGGGCTCCCCTACCCAAGGGAGGATCCCTCTAGCAGGGGGTGATATTTTCTCTGTCCTCTCTAAGGGTGACATTATCACAGACGGACGACATAACGAAGAAACACGGTTGCAAAATCCCCGGTCCCGTGCTATGCTAATTCCTGAATGCGTATAAAAAGGAGGCTACCGCGGATAATGGGTTGCGCATGCGCTCGGGATCACGCCACCGATGAACGTTACGAACGGCTGGAAGCCGCGCTCAAAGAGTGGGCCGGGCGACCGGGGGCCCTCATCCCTGCCCTCCACCGGGCCCAGCAGATCTTCGGTTATTTGCCGGAAGACGTGATGATCCGGATCGCCGAGGCGCTGGATGTCAGGCTGGCCGAGGTCTACGGCGTGGCCACTTTTTACTCTTTCTTCTCGCTTAAACCGCGCGGGAAGTATACCATCGGTCTCTGTCTGGGGACGGCCTGCTATGTCAACGGCGCGGCCGAGGTCCTGGCCGCATTGGAAGAAGCCCTGGCCATCCGGCCGGGAGAGACGACCAAAGACGGACTCTTTTCCCTTTCGGTCACCCGGTGCCTCGGGGCCTGTGGTCTGGCGCCGGTGATGACCGTGGGCGAGGAGGTCTACGGCCGGTTAACGCCGGCGAAGATCCCGGGCATCCTGGCCCGTTACCGGGAAAAAGAGGCCTAATTTTTATCGCCAACTTTGTTCCAAAAAGGACAAATTCCATGCGGGAACTATCGCTACATCTTTTAGATCTGGCGCAGAACTCCCTGGCCGCCGGGGCCACCCGTCTCCGCATCGAGGTTCGGCTTGATACGGCGACGGATCGGCTCTCTTTAACCCTGGAAGACGACGGCCGGGGGATCCCGGCCCGGATGCTGGAGAAGGTGACCGATCCCTTTGTGACCAGCCGCAAGACACGGCGGGTGGGTCTGGGGCTGGCCCTGCTCAAGGCCGCGGCCCAACGGGCGGAAGGGGATCTGACCATCGTTTCCCACGAAGGCCAGGGGACCAGAGTCACCGCCACCTTTCGGGCCGGCCACCTCGACCGTGCTCCTTTGGGCGACCTGGCCGGGACCATCGTGAGCCTTTTGGCCTGCAACCCCCACCTGGAGCTGGAACTCGTCGCCACCTGGGACGGTGGCACCTTTAACTTTTCCACCGCCGCCTGGCGGGAAACGCAAGGTGGTGGGTCAGGCCTCGATACCGCGGTTTTTGCCGTTTTACATCGTCATCTTGCGACCGGGCTCGCCCCGCTCCGCGCCGCGGAGGAGGCGGCCATGGGTCCGTCACGGAGGGATGGTGCTCATGCCTAGATATCGAGCCAATGTTCTCGTCTGCGCCGGAGCGGGTTGCCTTTCGTGTGGGTGCCGTCCGGTAAAGGAAGCTTTACTCGCAGAGATCGACCGCCAGGGGCTGGCGGGGGAGATCAGGGTTATCGAGACGGGTTGCGTCGGCCGCTGCGACCTGGGGCCGGTGGTCCTGGTCTACCCGGAAGGCGTCTTCTACGGCCGCGTCCGGCCGGAGGACGCGGTGGAGATCGTGCGGGAACATCTCCTCAAGGGCCGGCCGGTGGAGCGGCTCCTTCCGGAGAAGGAGACCGGCCGTATCCGAGAGCTCTCCGAACTGGATTTCTTCCGCGGCCAGGTCAGGATCGCCCTGCGGAACGTGGGACTCATCGACCCCACCTCTATTGAGGAATACATCGGCCGCGATGGTTACGCCGCCCTGGCCAAGGTCGTAACGGAGATGACGCCGGAAAGGGTCATCGAGGAAGTCAAACGTTCTGGCCTGCGCGGCCGCGGCGGCGCGGGATTTCCCACCGGACTCAAATGGGAACTCACGGCCAAGGCCAAGGGTGAACCGAAGTACGTGATCTGCAACGCCGACGAGGGTGACCCCGGCGCCTTCATGGACCGGAGCATTCTGGAGGGCGATCCCCATTCGGTCTTGGAGGCCATGGCCATCGCCGGCTATGCCATCGGCGCCCACCAGGGTTACGTTTACGTCCGCGCCGAATACCCCCTGGCGGTGGAAAGGCTCGATCACGCCATCGACCAGGCCCGGGCCTACGGGCTTTTAGGACGCGAGGGCCTCTTCGGCACGGACTTCTTTTTCGACGTAGAGATACGGGTGGGGGCCGGGGCTTTCGTCTGCGGCGAGGAGACGGCCTTGATCGCCTCCATCGAGGGTCACCGCGGCGAACCGCGCCCCAAGCCGCCCTTCCCGGCGGCGGCCGGTCTCTGGGGAAAGCCGACGGTGATCAACAACGTGGAGACCTATGCCAACATCCCTCCCATTATCCTGCGGGGCGCGGATTGGTTCGCCGGGATCGGAACGGAGAAGAGCAAGGGGACCAAGGTCTTCGCCATGGCGGGAAAGGTCAAGAATACGGGGCTCATCGAGGTCCCCATGGGTACCACCTTGCGGACCATCGTCTTTAAGCTGGGCGGGGGAGTACCGGAGGGGAAAGAGTTCAAGGCGGCCCAGGTGGGTGGCCCGTCCGGCGGGTGTCTGACCGCCGCCCACCTGGATCTCCCCATGGACTACGAGTCCCTGCGCGATGCGGGCGCCATGATGGGTTCCGGCGGGCTTATCATCATGGACACGAGCACCTGTATGGTGGACGTGGCCCGTTTCTTCCTGGAGTTTACCCAGGACGAGTCCTGCGGCCGTTGCACGCCCTGCCGGATCGGGACCAAAAAGATGCTCGAGATCCTGGACAAGATCGTGGCCGGGGAGGGGACGATGGAAGATCTGGCGGTCCTCGAGAAGCTGGCCGGAATGGTCAAGTCGGCCTCCCTCTGCGGGCTTGGCCAGTCGGCGCCCAACCCGGTCCTTTCGACCCTGCGCTACTTCCGCGACGAGTACGAGGCGCACATCAAGGAGAAACGTTGTCCGGCCGGCGTTTGCCGGGCTTTACTCCGTTACGAGATCGACCCGGAAAAATGTACGGGCTGCGGCCTCTGTCGCCGGGTCTGCCCGACCGGGGCCATTACCGGACGGCCCAAGGAAGCGCATGCCATCGACCCGGCCCTCTGCGCCAAATGTGGGGTTTGCTACGCCAAGTGCAAGTTCGGCGCCATCCGAAAACAATAGGATCAGGCGGCGAGCGGCCGGGAAAGACAAACGGCCGGAGGGGGGCCACCCTCCGGCCGTTAGGTTAAAAGAAGCAATCCTCCATCGACCAGATCGTCTCCCCGGTGATGTAGTCGGCGTCCGAAGAGGCCGGAAGACCGCGACGTTGGCGGCCCATTGCGTCCAAGGGGGATCCTGGCCGTGAAGGAGGCCAGCATCCGTTCCATCTCCTCCGCGGTCATCCCCGCAAGCGGCCGGGAGGTACCCTCGGTCTCGACGCCTCCCGGGGCGATGGCATTAACCGTAATTCCATAACGCGCCAGTTCTAGGGCCAGACTCTTGGTGAACATCACCACGCCACCCTTGGAGGCGTCGTAGGCCGCCAGACCCACCATGGACGGACGGAAAGCATCCACCGAGGCGATGATGATCCGGCCGCCGCGGCTTTGGCGATGAAGACGAGTCCCCGCAGGTTCACCCGGATAACGGGGTCGAAGAGTTCGGGCGACATCGTCAACACCGGCGCCGAGGGGAAAATCCCGGCGAGGATGTCGAGGCGAAGCGCGGAAAATCTCCGCGGACAGATTATCCGGGGGTCTTTTTCCTTAATTTAACCGGTGCACGTTTTTAATTGCCCGTGGAAAAGGGCGGTATGCACAGAAAAAATGTCTTTAAAGTCCCAGCTCGTCGGCGATGGCCTGCATGGCACGAAGACCGAGGTCTAAAAATTCCATCAAGGGCAGGCCGAACTCCTCGCAACTTTTGATCTGCTCGCGGTTGGCGCCGCGGGCGAAACCCTTTTCGTTCATCCGATTCCGGACGAACTGTGCGTCGATGGCGGCGAGCTTCTTTTCGGGCGTGATAAGAGCGGCGGCCACGATAAGCCCCGTCAAGGGGTCCACGGCGTGAAGGGCCCGGTCGAGCAGGGAGGTGCGGGTGGTATTGGCCGGGCAATGGGCCCGGACCGCGTCCACCACCTGGGTCGGATAGCCGCGTCGCGCCAGCTCCTCCGCCGCGCGGATCCCGTGCTCGGCTGGGTTGTTGATGGTCTCCTCGTAATCCAGATCGTGAAGCAGCCCGACCAGCCCGAAGAGCTCTTCGTCCTCGCCGAAACGGCGGGCCACGGCGCGCATGACCGCTTCCACGGCCAGCATATGTTTCTGGAGATTGATCCGGGGGGTTTTACTCTGCATTAAAGCAAGGGCTTCTGCGCGTTCCAACGACGAGACCTCCATTTCGCGTAATAGATGGCTCAAAGAAACGGGCCGATGCAGAAGCACCGGCCCGAAGGAAACGGTTTTCGGGCCCTGAGACTTACTCGCTGATGGCGGTATTGATCCGGAAGACCTCGCACTGGTGACACATACGGCGCTTCTCGAGGACGCTCCCGTTGGGGATCCCATCATGGCAGAGGGTATTGGGGATAAGCCAGCATTTTTCCTCTCTGGCCTGGTAAGCCGGGCAGTTGACGAAGTTGCAGTCCATGACGCGCCAGCAACGCTGGAAGTTCGGATTGATCTTGAAGCGACCGACCATGGCCGTTAATCGGTCGGCCATCTCCGCCAGCGAACTGGCCGAAACGGCAAGGTTCTCCACGTTGGCCCGTTGTTCTTGGGTCGCCGCTGCTACCTGCTGGGCACCGGTGGCGTTCTGGGCGGCAATGGCCGCCACGTTTTCCATGACCACGGTCATCTCTTCGCTGCTGGCCGCCTGTTCTTGCGAAGCGGCGGCGATCTCCTGCACCGTATTCACGGTCTGGTTGACGGAGACGAGGATCTCATTGAAGGCCTGGCTGGCGGCCACGGCCAGGTTGGCCCCTTCCTCCACCACCTGGGTGCCCACGGTCATGCTCTCCACCGCGTTCTTCGTTTCTTGCTGGATCTCGTTGATGAGCCCGATGATCTGAATGGCCGAACTCGCCGATTGTTCGGCCAGGGCGCGTACTTCATCGGCCACCACCGAGAAGCCCCGGCCATGTTCACCGGCACGGGCGGCCTCGATGGCCGCGTTCAAGGCCAGGAGGTTGGTCTGCCGGGCGATGCCACGCATCATGTCGATGATCTTGCCGATCTCCTGGGACCGGATGCCCAAGAGACGGATGACCTCGGCCGTTTTGTTTACCGTCTCTTTAACCTGGGCCATCTTAGCCCGGACTTCCTCGACGATCTCTCCACCGGCTCGCGCCCGTTGTGCGGCTTGACCGGAAAGGGCCGCCGCCTTCTGGGCTTCGCTTGCCACCTGTTGGGCCGACTCGGCCATCTGTTGAGCCGCTTCGGCCGATTGCCGGAGGTTCTCCGACTGTTCTTCCGTGCCCTTGGCGATGGCGTCCACCGTCCCACTGATCTCCTGTGTGGCGCCGTAGGCCTGTTCGGCCATGGTGGACATATCCTGGGCGGCCAGGGCGAGCCTTTCCGCCGCCTCCAGGTTCTCCTGCAAGACGGCGCGCATGTTCTTCAACATGGCGTTGGTCGCCTGGGCCAGGTCCTCGAACTCATCGCCGGTATGCATCTCGATCTTTAAGGAAAGATCGTTCTCGGCCATTCTACGGGCCAAAAGCAGGAACTCCATGATGGGGTAGAGGACGAAACGGTTTAAGACGATGGTCCCGGTGGTGACGATGATCACGAAGAAGAGAATCATGAAAAAGACGGCGCGCACCGGCCGCTCATTGAGAAACGGAAAGACGAAGGCCATCTGGAAGAAGGTGTAGACCACCAAAAGCAAGGCGAGCACGGCGACGAATTTTGTTTTGAGCCGCAGGTTTCGATTCAACACCCCCTTGGCA
>JAAYXC010000231.1 GCA_012516115.1 Bacillota bacterium
CATATTGGCGACGACAAACGCGGCTGATTCGGTGAATGCCCCGCCGAATCCAAGGATCTGTTGATATTTTTGTTCTCTATTAACACTAACTATCGTATCAATACTATTATTTCCGGATTCTTTTAGATTAATCTGCGCAACCTGAGTTAATCGTTCGCCTGTATCTCTGGCCGTTCGGATGATATGTAACTTATTTGATAACATCTTTGACTCCTAACAGTGTATTCTTTATTTATTCAAGGTGGAGAACGTCGCACCAGGCCGCGACCTACGATGCGACGTCCTCCCACACCATGAGTTTGGCCAAAACCTACTTCGTCACTCCTTGAACTCATCCAGCAAATCCGCGTACGGGTAATCGTCCGGAATGCCACAGGCCTTCTTGCCGCCGTTCTTTTCGAGGTATGTCTTTCTCCTCGCCCATTGATCGTCGCAGAGCCTCTTGAAGCCGACACGTTTGCACTCCGCGATGGCCTCTTTATAGATGGCCTCGAATTGATCCGGCGGGGAGACACAGGCCCGCTGAAGCATGGCCGGGATCAACGACCAGATCTTGTTATTGATCGATACCAGGTCGTCGGGGATATATTCCGGTCCGACGTCACCCATATAGGCGATGTTGTTGTTGGCGCCGATCCACTGGTAGTTCTCCCGTGCCCATTTCTCCGCCTCGGTCGGAATAACGGGGACTTGCATCTCCGCGCGCGTATAAGAAACTGGCCCGTTGAGCGGCAAGACCCCGTGTTTCTTCCGTGCGGCGCCGGTGTCGCCATGGACGTACCAGTCGAGATCTTTGAATTTATCCTTGAACCAATAGCAACCCTTGTAGGGTCCGGATTTCTTCAGCTCGATCATGTCCGGAGAGGCGCCGAGGTATAGGCAGCGGGCTCCCTCAAGGCTTAAAGCCCATTCCACCAACCGGGCCAAGCGCTCTACCTGGACGCTCGAGGCTTTGTCGGTGACGTAGAGAACGAGGTCGGAATCGGGCCCAGGCAGAACATTCCATGGGAAGGGCCGCGAAATACCGGATACCTTGGGCACGGGGACCGCCGTATAGGAGAAGTTATAACCGGCCCGCTTTATACTCTCGATGATGTCGTAGCCAAGCCAGCCCACACTGACCGCGGCCGACCCGTTGCGCTGCTTCTCTTGGAACATCTCTTCCTTCTGCGTCACCCATTCCGGATCGATGAGTCCCTCGTTGAAAAGCTGGTTGCAATACTTCATGGCCTGGTAGCCCTGCTTGGTCATGCCCCAGAACTGATACCAGCCGTCCTTGGTCATGCCGATCCAGTTGAGTCCGAAGGTCTGGAAGAAGATGCACTCGGAGTACCAGTCGGCCGGGGGGAGCAAAAGCGGAATGACCGGTTTGCCATCGGGGGCCTGGAAGTTGCCTGCCTTAATAGCCCGCAGCATGTTGGTGAACTCGTCCAGCGTCACCGGACGCTTACCGCCTAAAGCCTTGAGGATATCGTCCCGAATCCACCAACCAAAGGTGTAAACGGCATCCGGATGCGGCTGCCCCACTTTGTAGTTTATCCTGACCGGGAAGCCGACGATGTGACCGTTAAAGGTCAACGGAGCAAGCGTGCGCGGGTACTTTCGCTTGATCTCATAAAGGCGTGGGAAATTCTTCGGATCGTTGAAGTACTTATCGAGATTGGCCCATTTTATGTTGCGGCCCCAGTTGAAAATCCCGGCGTGCGTGATGTAGATAAATGTCTCAGGGTAATCTCCGGAGGCGGACCACAAGGTTACCTGGTCTTGCTTGTTGTTATCGAGGACGTATTCATAACTTATATCTAAGCCGAACGTATTCGCGACCCAGCGCGTCATCTCGCCGTTTTTGTTCGGTAGTTCCCAAATTCTACCATAGCGATCCCTCTGAAATCCCAGATTAACCCAGGTAATTTTAACCGGCTTCAAATCCCCCGAGCTAATGGGAGTAACCAGAACGAATACTAGAAGGACCACCAGGATCGGAATTGCTCGCCGCAGGGAACGGGACATGCATTCCACTCCTTTCTGTTTATTCAAACTAGTGCAATTAAATTTATTGCTCTTTTAAAACCTTCTCTACCTCCCCTCTTGATGTTAGATTCATCAGATTGTACGAGCCCCAATCATTCTTTAAGAGAACCAACCATTACGCCATGGATAAAGTATTTTTGCAGGAAAGGATAAATACAAACGATGGGAGCGACCGTTACCAGCAAAGTCGCGGCACGCAGGGAAACCTCGGTGATCGTGACTCTGTGCGCGGCACTTTGCGCCATAGCCATCGCCTCCGCGGCGCTGCGCACCTGAATCGAGGTCCCGCGCTGCAAGACCATCTGGAGATAGGTGGCGATCGTCCACTTGGTATGGCTTCGAATGTAATAAGCACCGGTGAACCAATCGCCCCAGGCCCAGACGGCGTTAAAGAGGGCCAATGTGGCCAATGTGGCTTTAGTTAACGGTACGGCAACTTTGAAGAAGAGAAGCAGGTCGTTCGCCCCGTCCAGGTATGCCGACTCGACGAGGCTCTCGGGGATCTGCCGAATCGCGACCACCAGGATCATTAGCTACCATCCACTGAAAAGCCAGGGTAAGATGTACACGAGGAAATTATTTATCAAGCGGTACTGCGCCAGCGTTAGATAGAAGGGGATCAAGCCCGGATTGACGTACATAGAGAGCACAAACATGGCCACGAAAAACTTCCGGCCCACCAGGTTCTTACGCGAGATAGCCCAGGCGGCCGTACCGACCACGAGTAGATGCAGCGGCGTGAGGAGCGCAATGCGGAGAAACGAGTTGGCGAAGCACCTCACGATCAACGGGTCGGCAAAGACGGCGAGGAAATTATCCCAAGTGAAAGCGCGGGGCCAAAGGTAGACTCCACCCCGAACCGTATCGATGCCTTCGTTGAAAGCGATCACCGTAATGTACCAAAAGGGAATGAGAATAACGAGGGTGAATAAACCCAGCAATATGTAGTTCATGATGGTCAAAAGACGCTCGGAGACAGCGGAATCGCGCATAGTATTTCTCCCTTCGCCTACCAGATGGTGGAACCACCCAACTTCTGGGAAGTCTTGTTGGCAATTGTAACGAGGATGAGGGCGACAAGGGAATTGCAAATACCCATGGCAGAAGCCTTGGCAAAATCGCCGTAGGAAAGTCCCGTTCGGAGAATGTATATTTCGAGGATCTCCGATACCGGCATATTCATCGGATTGCTTAACAAGTAGATCTGGTCGAAACCGGCGTTGATCAGATTGGGTATAGATAAAATCAACATCATGGAGATCGTAGGGAAGATCCCCGGTATCGTGATATAGAGAATCTGGGCTATTTTCCCAGCCCCATCAACTTTAGCCGCTTCATACAACTGTGGATCGATCTGGGTGAGTGCCGCTAGATAAATAATGGAAGAAAAGCCAACTTCCTTCCATAAATTACTTAATACAGCAATAGGTAAAAACCATTTAACATCCCCGGTAAAGTGGATCGGTTTTCCCCCCAAGGCCGCGATGAGACCATTCACCAAACCGGCATTCAAGTTGAGCATGCGGTCGAGAATGTTCACCACCACGACCCAGGAGATGAAGTGCGGTAAATAGCTGATGGTCTGAACGACTTTCTTGAATCTCTCATATCCGATTTCATTGAGCATTAAAGCCAATATAATCGGGGCAGGGAAGATAAACAAGAACTTTGTTCCGGCGATAATAAATGTATTTCTGACAGTAAGCCAGAAATATGGATCTCTAAGAAAATAGAAATTGGCAAATCCAACCCATTTTGTGCCAAATGGCAGATGTAATTCGTCGACGTTCCGAAACGCCATCAGCATCCCGGCCATGGGCACATAAGCAAAGGCTAATTGGACCAAAACCGCGGGGAATATCATCAAATATAGCCAATGGCATGCCTTAATGCGACTCCAAAGAGACCGTGGCTTTGAAGGATTCAACACAGCTTTAATCTCCCCCTTGAACTAGTGGTATCTAAATCCTTAAAACGTTTACCGAACGATCGTCAACAGCCACAGGATTCGCGAATGACCAGGTCCGGCTTTAAAAGCAGATTGGTGAAGACTCCTTCTCGATCCCTATTGTTTAAGCTGTAAATGAGTTTTTCACAGCAAAGGTTGCCAATAATGTAAGTAGGCTGGTTGACTGTGGTCAACGTGGGGCTTGTATATTGGCAGATCCGGATATTATCGAAACCTATCAGGCCAACTTGTTCCGGAATCTTTATTCCAAGCTGTTTCGCGGCCTTTAGGACGCCGAGAGCCATCTCGTCGTTGCCGCAGAAAACTGCGTCAGGAGGTTCTGGAAGCCGCATAAGCCTCATGAAGGCGGAACAGGCCGTTTCCTCGAAGTATGCGCCGTCTTCGATATACTCCGGTCTCAACGTAAGAGCGCCATCGACGATGGCCTGTTTGTAACCTTCCAGTCTTTCCTTGCGGTCGCCCAGATGTCCGTGTTCTACACCACCAATAAATGCAATTCTAGTATATCCGTGTGAAAATAAATGCAATACTGCATTATAAGCACCCATTTTATTGTCAACAGTGATCGAAGGTATCTTATATTGTTGCATATTTCGGCCGAATAACACAATATGTTGTCCATCGCTTTTTAATTTAACTATTTCTTCATCAGACATCTGCGGAAAAATAAGAATCAACCCGGCAATCGTATGATCATAAAGAAATTTAACAAAATCACGTTC
>JAAYXC010000470.1 GCA_012516115.1 Bacillota bacterium
GGATATAAATCGTCACAGATAAAAACGGGAAAGGACCGAATCTTGACCAAGATTTACCACCCAATCGGAACTGTTTTCAGGCCGACATTATCCCCCCTTACTATCGGCCTCCGCAGGGAAAGTGTTTAACCGGATTTTTCCTAAAAAGTTACCCTGAAATAAATCATTTGGAAGCTCATCTTTTAAGTATGGAGCGCGTAAATAGTCGCCGATCCTCCTATTTATTGTTGTAGTGTTTTCACATTTACATAAAGATCCCACGTATGGGCGAGAGTATAAAGACAAAGCATGGTCATGGAAAAGAAGGTTAGCGTTAGCATACCCTCGATCGGCCTATTTGGGGAAAGCATGGCGAGGAAGACGTAAATGGGAAACATGCTCGTGGTGTGACGGACTCCGCTCAGCAACCAGGTGGCGGGCCGGGGCCAAAAGGAGAATCCCGGAAAGACTCTTCTTCTTGGGTATCATTCTTCATATGAAAACATGGCGGGCTCTCTTATTCCATCGCCTCCCATGGGAGCGTTCTCGATAGTTGGCTATCCCAGCGTACCAAAAAGAAGGCCGAGAGGACTCCCGGCCTTCTTTTCTTAAGACAATGAATTCAAATTAAGTCTAGGGCTGATAGCTTAATTCAATATCATCAAGATAGAACTCGATACCATCAGCACTTCCCCCAAAATTGAACATAAGCGCGAGATAATAATCGGCATCAGGGGTATACGTCAGACTATATGTCGCCACTGATGTTGTAATGGCAAAAGTTTGATTGTTCTTCCAATTATTATTACTATCCTGGAGAACAATTTGAATTGATGAATTTTGGGTAGCTTTTGCTTTAAATTTGATAGTATATTCTTTTCCTGCGGTCAAACTGTAAAAGATATGACCTGTATAATCCGACTTCTGCTTGGTAAGTTGCACATCCCACGGATTTGTGCCATAACTAGGTACCGCAAAATGCAGACAATAACCGGAGAAGTCAGCCATTGTTACTCTTTCCCGCGTATGCGTCCCGGTTCCTCCCCAGGAGTTCCAAACTTCGCCGTCAGAATCCAGCTCCTTCTCGAAATCGCCGTTTTTAACCAAATTAATCGGTCCGGTCGGGGTCGACGTCGGGGAAGGGCTCGGCGCCGGGGTAGCACGCCGGAGGCACGCGGCGCCGAAAACCATGACCAGAAGCGCCAGCGCCACAAGGAGAATCACGGAAAGATTCCGTTTCATTATTCTCCCCCCTTTCAAACATTCAAAAGTCAGCCGGCGAGCGTCGAAATTCCTCCCTCTTTCTGCCTTCTTCTCACCCCCATTTACGGGAACGTTCCCGGAAATCGGATAAAAATAAGGGTCTTGTAAGTCCGCAAGACGACTGTTCCAATAAACAAACTCGTGTCTTTATTATTTCGACCTTCCGGCCGTTTTTCCTCCTTCTACTGCCCATCAAACCCACCTAAATAAATCCCGGGTCGATGCTGTTTTTTGCCAACCCTTCGTCCATCGGCACCGATTCTCCGCTGGACGGGGAAGGGTATTCCGGAGAATATTCCCCTATGCTTCCCTGATGATGGGAACGTTCTCGGGTTGGCCCTTTCTGGCCGGGTAGGATCCGCTTCTCTTCTTCCTCTCTTCCCAAACAACCCGAAAGATGGTACAATCCGGTCAAGAGAAACCGGAGAAGGAAGGAGCTTCGATCATGCCCAAGGCCTCCCTGCGCCTCCTGCCCACGGATTACCGCCCCCTCCTCGACCTGCGGGCGACGGAGGTGGCCATCAAAAAGCTCAAGGACTTCTTCGAGGTGGAGCTGGCGCGGGCCTTAAACCTCACCCGCGTCTCGGCGCCGCTTTTCGTCCGGCCCGAGACCGGGCTCAACGACGACCTAAACGGCGTCGAGCGGCCGGTGACCTTCGCCGTCAAGGACCTGAACGGTGCTACCTGCAGCGTCGTCCAGTCCCTGGCCAAGTGGAAACGTTACGCCCTGCGTCGCTACGGGTTTGCGGTCGGCGAAGGGCTCTACACCGACATGAACGCCATCCGGCCCGACGAGGTCCTCGATAACCTCCACTCCCTCTAC
>JAAYXC010000232.1 GCA_012516115.1 Bacillota bacterium
TATCAATACTGACCAGTTTATTATTTCTCATGGCCACATCGGCGCTGAGAAATACACACCAGGCAAAGAGAAAAGTGGCCGCGTCCATGGCCCAGACGAGGGGATGATGAAGGCATCTCGCCACGGCCGCGGCAAAGATCAAGGCGGCCGTCAAGACCAGGGTGCATTTGGCGATAAAGGCTTCTGCCTTGCAGATATATTCATAGAGTTTACCCATACAGCACACCTCTTACAATAATAAGTTGACGATGATAATTTCCGGCCCCACCGCGGAAAGTGGGGCCGGAAAATCAGGTCAAATCGTTGGTTCAGTATTTCTTGCCCAGTTCTTTGTAGATTTCGTCTCGGGCCTTGGTTAGATTCAGAACTTTATAGGCCGCTTCGCCGGCTTTCTTGAGAGCGGCAATATCGATGTCTTTTGTTTCGATGATGGTCATGCCTTTTTCGATGAGGAATTTCTTGATGTCCTCGATCTCTTTCTCCATTAGCTTAGAAGTCTCGTAACCCGCCTTATCGCACTCTTCGACGAGGATCTTCTGATAGTTCGGCGGGAGGCTGTCGAAGAACTTTTTGCTGATGACTTCGAAGTTGATCAACAGGATGTGGCGCGTTTCGCTTATGTATTTGGCGACTTCGTAGAGTTTCGCTCCGGTGACGTTACGGTAGACGAGGTCGGCGCCGTCGATGGCCTTCTGCTGCATGGCCAGATATACTTCGCCGAAGTTAAGGGCGACCGGGGCCGCGCCGTGGGAGCGGATGGACTCTTGCCAGATCGGCGCGCCGGGAGTCCTGATGCGAAGGCCTTTGAGATCTTCCGGTTTCCGGATCGGCTTGTTGGTGACCATATGACGCATGCCTTGGACCCAGGCGAAGGAGAGGACCTTGAAACCGTATTTGTCCTCGACTTCCTTCAGCCATTTCTTTACCGTGGGCAGCTCTCTGAGCTTCATGACCTCCTCGATGCTGTCCACGAAATAAGGAGCGTGCCTGACCGCGATGTCGGGCACGTACATGCCGAGACGGGCGGAGTCGGTATTCTGGCCGATGTTGGCCCCTTGCCTTATTTGTTCGAGGATGTCTTCTTCCACTCCGAGCTGGGCGCTGTGGAAGACCTGGATCTCCAAGCCGCCGTTGGTGCGCTCGTAGACGCGTTTCGCCCAGTTCAAGAAACCTTGGTGAAAAGGTTCCGTCTGGGCCAGCACGTGGTTGAATTTCAAGACGTACTTTGGCGCCGAGAGACCTTGGCCACCCAAGGCGAGGACCAAGACGGTAATGAGGACAACCATCAACAGCTTTCTCACGGACTACTCCCCCTTCTTTGCTAATTCGATAAAATGGTTTTTTCCCTTAACTTTCAGCGCCAACCGTAACCTTCCCACCTCCCCGCCACCGTACTGGGAGTGAAAGATCTAGCTTACCCTTAGCAATAAAAAGCAAGATCGAAGCCTTGCGTTAAACCGTCGGACACCGGCAAAGACCGAGAGGGATTTTCGTCCGGATATATGTTCGCCATGTAAACTTATCATCAGATCCAAAGAAAGGTAAATCAGAAATAGTAGAATCGGGCTGGTCCGGTGCAAGGAAGGCCTGTTCTGTTTGGGTTATTAAAAAAGAAACCGTTTTTAGAGAAGAGCGCATCAGGAAATAGCTCTTGACGTGCGGTCGGGTAAGGATACCGGAAAATCTATATCCGTTCAATTCCTTGCCGGGGAAGAGGAGATATCTCCGAGAGGTACAGGTCCTATCGCCGTTCGGAACCGCATCCTTTGCCGGCAAGATGGACTTGTCTACGAGATTAAATAAGTAATGAAAGCAGTCTTCCGGTCGTTTTTAACGCAGACGGTTGCAAACATCTATCATCCATTATGACGGAAAGCATCGAGTAAGTCAAGCCCCTACGAACTTGCACTTTCTTCTAAGGGCAAAAGGGCCAGGGCACGGCGTCCCGTACCCTGGCCCTCGCGGCGTTCGCCCAGAGCGTTCTCTCAGACCGCGGCTTCGCCAGTTTCTGCGGTCCTGATGCGGAGCGCCTCGGCGATCTCGCCGATGAAGATCTTGCCGTCCCCGATCTCGCCCGTGTAGGCGGCCCGGCGGATGGCCTCCACCGCCGAAGCGGCCATGGCGTCCTTGACAAAGAGTTCCAGTTTGATCTTGGGCAGGAGGTTGATGGTGTACTCCGCGCCCCGGTAATGCTCGATATGCCCCTTTTGCTTGCCGCAACCCTTGATCTCCATGAGACTCATGCCTTCGATGCCGATCTCGTGCAAGGCCGCGATGACCTCGCCGATAACCCCGGGTCGGAGATAGGCTTCTATTTTTCTCATGAGCTTACACCTCCTTTGCGGCCGCATCGTTCCGGCAGGCGGCCACGGCCCGGGAGAGCGGACCGCCGGTCGGGACGGAGAAACCAGAACTGATGGTGAACTCGGGATAGCAGGACGCGCCGTGGACGGGGATGTCGAGCCCGGCCAGTTCGTCGCGGGCCGAGACCCGTAGACCCATGGTCTTGTCGATGGCCTTGAACATCAGAAGGGAGAGGGGGAAGACCACCAGGAGCAGGACAGCCACCCCCATTAGCTGGGCGCCGAGTTGGCCGAAGCCGCCCCCGAAGAA
>JAAYXC010000233.1 GCA_012516115.1 Bacillota bacterium
GACTTTGGCCACTAGGGCGCGGGCGGGATGGGGGACGAAACGAGCCCCCAGTTCCCGTGCCAAGCTCTCGATCACCAAAAACCCGGCGTTATGCCGGGTCCGCGCATACCGAGCGCCCGGGTTGCCCAAGCCGACCAAAAGGTACATACGTTCGTTCTCTTTTGTTATTCTTCTTTCTTTTCCGTTACCAGTTCCGGTTCGGCCGCCTCACCTGTCGGCGTCACTTCTTCCACGCCGGCCGGCAACGCGATGGTGACCACCACTTCGTCGGCCGGGGTAAGGATCTTTACCCCGGCGGGCGGGGTGAGATCGCGTACGTGGAGGCTTTCCCCCACCGGTAGGTTCGTGATGTCCACCGTGATGGCTTCCGGTATGGCATTCGGCAGACAAGAAATGCTCAACGCATGGAGTAAGAGTTCGATCAGGACGCCTTCTTTGTGACGTTTCTCGGCGCCCACGAGGCGGACGGGTACTTCGGTCGTCACCGGCTGATCCATGGCCACGGCCTGAAAATCCACGTG
Source organism: Bacillota bacterium (assembly GCA_012516115.1). Classification (GTDB taxonomy): domain Bacteria; phylum Bacillota; class UBA4882; order JAAYXC01; family JAAYXC01; genus JAAYXC01. The sequence continues at coordinate 522 of JAAYXC010000233.1, forward strand.
AATGATGTCTTCTTTGACCGGATCCCGCTGGAGTTCCTTGATGAGTACCGGCTGCTCCTCCACCTTTTTCCCACGTTGGATGGCGAGTTTAAGTAATCGACTCGTACCCCCATGGGCCACCAGACGCTCCAGTTCCCGCCGCGAAACCTTGATCGTTTCATGGAATCCTCGCGCGTAGACCACTGCCGGGATGAAACCCGCGCCGCGTAGTTTCGGGGCCGCGCCGGTCCCTCTCTCCGTGCGGGTCTCGGCTTGGAGAACCAACTCCATCTTTTTCCCTCCCTATCTTCGGCCACACTGCCCCTAATTATAGCACGTCCCCGCAGGAGTAGCAAACCCCCCGCGAACCCCGACCGGGTCAAGCTTTTGTAACGTGTCGCGATTTTATTTTCGGTCTAAAGCATCTTCCGCCTCTCGCCTCCCTAGAAATAGAAAGGGAAAACCATCCTTGGCGGCGAAATCACCCTTATGAGGGTGAAAGAAGCCGACTCACCCAAAGGATGGTGAGAAGATGCCGTTGGTCACCGTCTTTACCGCCGATGTCATCGACTCCCGCCGCCATGGCGAAGTGGCCGGGTTTCTGACCACCCGCCTCGCCGACCTTACCCATCCGGTCCTCCTGACGCCCTTCACCGTCTCCCGCGGTGACGAGTTCCAAGGACTCTGCCGGGGAAGCCTGCGGGCGCCCGAGATCGTCCGTCTCCTCCGTTACCGTTGCCGTCCCCTCTCCTTTCGCCTGGGCATCGGCATCGGCGAAGGTCCGGCCACGGAGGCATCTTCTTCGTGGGGACTCAACGGCGAAGCCTTCTTCCGCGCCCGCGAGGCCTTGGAGCGGACCAAGAAAAAGACCACCCTCTTGACGGCGGTCGTCTCCGGCGACGAACGTCTGGATGCCGTCGCCGAAGGGATCTTCGTCCTGCTCGACGCCGTTTGGACGCGATGGACCAAAGAACAATGGGAGGCCGTTCTGGCCTACGAACGTTACGGTACTTATGAAGCCGCCGGCCAGGTCCTCGGGATCGCCTTCCAGAACGTGGCCAAACGCTGTCGGGCGGCCCGCTGGCCGGCCGTGCGCGTGGCCGAGACGGCCCTTCGGCGCCTGGGGGAGTTGATGGCCTGTTCTTCACCCGAGCAAGGGTGATAAAAGTATATTCGCCTTTTAGAGGGTGAAAAAATGTCGATCACCGTCTTCCTTCTGGCCCTCGCCGCCCATCTCGGGGCGGACTTCCTCCTTCAATCGGAGGCTTTGCTCCGGGCGCGATCCATGGGCGGGATCGTCCCTTATCTCCTCCACGGGGGCATCTTGGCCCTAAGTCTGGTCGTCCTTCTCCATATCTTCGGGGTTTGGAATGCGGTCGTCTTCGCGGTGGTCTCGGCCACCCTTCACGCCGGAGTGGACTGGACCAAAGACCGCCTCCGTCGAAGACTCGGCCCCTCGGCCGGTCCCGGCCTCTTCCTGGCCGACCAGGGTTTGCATCTCTTCTGCTTGTTTTTTCTGGCCGGTCGCCTGGATTTTCAACCGGTGACCCGCCTCGGAACGTTCTACCGTTCCCTTTGGGTACCGCCGGCCATGGAGACCACGTTCATAAAGGCCGCCGGCCTCGGCCCCGCGCTTACCGACAAATTTCTCCTCGTCCTCGTCTTCTATCTGGCGGTGATCTTCGGCGGGTCGGTCTTCGTCCGCGAACTTCTGGAAGCCGTCCGCGTCACCCCGCAGGAGACCGATACCGAAGGCGTCACCCGGAGAAAGACCGGCCTTTACATCGGCCTTCTGGAACGCAGCCTGGTCCTCACATTGATCCTGGCCGATGCCGCCTCGGCGGTGGGCCTGGTGGTAGCGGCCAAGTCCGTGGCCCGCTTCAAGGAATTAAACGAGAAGGGTTTCGCCGAGTACTACCTCGTGGGGACCCTGGCCAGCATAACCCTGGCCGTGGCCGGAGGAGTAGTTGCCAAAATTTGTTTGGCGTATCTCTAAAAATAACGCCCCACCCGGCTTACCGAGGGGGCTTTTCTTTTGTGCGCACCGAGCAACGCGATGGAGCTCGACGCTTTTAAATACGCACTTACGAGGCATGGCCAACAAGGACTAACTCAAAACGGTGATCCCTCCATCGCCCACAGAGCCGCCTGGAGCGTATTCCACATCAGCATGGTAATGGTCATGGGGCCTACTCCGCCCGGGACCGGGGTAATGGCCCCCGCCACCTCCAAAGCGGCGGCGAAGTCCACGTCGCCCACGAGCCTTCCGTCGGGGAGACGATTCGTCCCCACATCGATGACGGTGGCCCCGGGCTTGATCATGCCGGCCGTCACCAGTCCCGGCCGGCCGACGGCCACCACCAGGATATCGGCGCGGCGGCAGACCTCGGCCAAGTTCCTGGTGCGCGAATGACAGATGGTGACCGTCCCGTGGGCGGCCAAAAGAAGGAGGGCCGCGGGTTTGCCCACGAGCTCGCTTCGGCCCACCACCACGCACTCGGCGCCCTTGATCTCGGTGCCCGCCTCCCGGATCAGTTCCATAACCCCCGCGGGCGTACAAGGAACGAAACCCGGAAGACCAGCCAGAAGCCGTCCCATATTTACGGGATGAAGACCATCCACATCTTTGCGGGGATCGATGGCCGCGAGGACGGCCCGCTCGTCAAAACCAGCCGGGAGAGGAAGCTGGACCAGGATGCCGTGGATGCGGGGATCCGCATTCAGCCGCCCGATGAGGGCGATGAGCTCGGCCTGGGGGATGGTGGCCGGGAGATCGTACCCTTCCGAATAGAGCCCCAGCTCGGCACAGGCCTTCTTCTTGCCGTTGACGTAGATTCGCGAGGCCGGATCGTCGCCGACGAGGATCACCGCCAGACCGGGTCTCGTCCCCTTCTCCGTCAGCGCCGCCGCCTTGGCTTTCACCTCGGCGCGGATCCTGGCCGCCACCGCCTTGCCGTCGATGATCCTCGCCGCCACCATACATCTCCTCCCATGATCGGGCAAAAGGGGAAAGGTTAAAGGCTAAAGTGGATGTATTTTTTAATCTAGGCACCGGTTAACCTTCCCCGCTTTCCTCGCGGCTTTTCCCTTTTGCCTCTTGCCTCCCGCCTCTTACCCCTCTATCTCTTCAGCTCTCTCAAGATCGCCCGTGCCGCCTTCTTCCCGGCGCCCATGGCCGCGATGACCGTGGCCGAACCGGTGACGATGTCGCCGCCGGCATAAACGCGCGGGAGACTGGTGGCCCCCGTCTCCGCGTCGGCGATGATATAACCGCGGTCGTTTAAGGCCAACCCCTGGACCCCCCTGGTCAGGACGGGGTTCGGCCCCTGGCCGATGGCCACCACCACCGTCTCGGCCGGCACGACAAACTCGCTGCCCGGGACCGGGACCGGCCGCCGCCGGCCGGAAGCGTCGGGCGCGCCGAGCTCCATGCGGAGACATTCCAGGCCGGTCACCCATCCGTCTTCGCCGAGGACGCGCACGGGATTGGTGAGGAGACGGAAGCGAACTCCCTCCTCCTCCGCGTTCTCGATCTCCTCGGCCCGGGCCGGCATCTCGGCCCGCGAACGCCGGTAGACGATGGTGACCTCCTCGGCGCCCAGACGCAGGGCCGTCCGCGCCGCGTCCATGGCCACGTTCCCGGCCCCCACCACCGCCCCCCGCCGGCCGACCTTGATCGGCGTGCCGTACTCCGGGAAGAGATAGGCCTTCATCAGGTTGGTGCGGGTCAAAAACTCGTTGGCCGAATAGACGCCGTTCAAGTTCTCCCCCGGTATCCCGAGGAAATGCGGGAGCCCGGCGCCGGTCCCGATAAAGACCGCCTCATAGCCTAGGGAGAAGAGCTCCGGGAGGGAGTAGAGCTGGCCGATGCCCGCGTTGAGCTTGATCTCCACCCCCAGGCTCTCCACGTAGCGGATCTCCTCGTCGACGATGGCCTTGGGTAGCCTGAACTCCGGGATGCCGTAGCGCAGGACCCCGCCCGGCGCATGGAGGATCTCGAAGATCGTCACCCGGCACCCGCCGCGGGCCAGATCCGCCGCGCAGGTCAGGCCGGCCGGGCCCGAACCGATCACCGCCACCTGGGGGCCGTCCGGCCGGGCCGAGACGGCAGGTCCTTCCCGGGTCGCGGCCCGCTCGCAGTCGGCCGCGTAGCGCTCCAGATAACCGATGGCCAAGGGTTTACCTTTCTTTCCCAGCACACAGGCGGCCTCGCACTGGGTCTCCTGCGGGCAGACCCGGCCGCAGATGGCCGGCAGGGCGTTCTTCTCTTTGATCAGCCGCGCGGCGGCGATGGGATCCCCGGCGGCAACGAGCCGGACGAAACCGGGGATATCCACCTCCACCGGGCAGCCGGTGGTACACGGTCGGTTCTTGCACTGGAGACAACGCCGCGCCTCGGCCGCCGCCTGCGCGGCGGTCAGACCCTGGGCCACTTCGTCGAAGTTCCTCCGCCGGGCCTCCACCGGTTGTTTGGGCATGCTCACGCGTTCCGGCATCGGCAGCCCTCCCCGGCGGCGGCGACCGCCCGGCGCTCTTCTTCACGGTAAAAACTCTGACGTCGTCGCAGCTCGACAAAGTCCACGGCGTGCCCGTCGAACTCCGGCCCGTCCACACAGGCGAACTTCGTCGCGCCGGCCACCGTTACCCGGCAACTCCCGCACATCCCGCTGCCGTCGACCATGATGGGGTTCAGGCTGACGATGGTCTTAATGCCGTACGGTCGCGTGAGCTCGGCCACGGCCTGCATCATGGGGACCGGACCGATGGCGGTGACCGAAGCGATCGCCTGCTCTTCGGCTAAAAGCTCGGCCAAGGCGTCGGTGACCAACCCCTTTCGGCCGTAACTGCCATCATCGGTGGTGACCAGGAGCCGCTCGCAGCCGGCTCGCATTTCTTCCTCGAGGATGAGAAGTTCTTTGGTCTGGGCGCCGATAATGCCCAAAACGCGGTTCCCTACTTCCCGGTGGCGCCTGGCCTGGGGCAGGATGGGGGCAACGCCGATCCCGCCGCCGACGCAAACCACCGTCCCCACCCGTTCGATCTCCGTCGGCCGGCCCAGGGGACCGAGCAGGTCGCGGATGGTATCTCCGGCCCGCAGGCGGACCAAGTCGGCGGTGGAACGGCCCACCTCCTGGATGACCAGCACGATGGTCCCTTCCTCCCGGTCGGCTTCCACGATGGTGAGGGGAATCCGTTCGGCCTTCTCATCCAGTCTTACCATGACGAACTGCCCCGGTTCGGCCTTGGCGGCCACTTCCGGGGCGGCCACGCGTAGCCAGGAAACGCGCGGGGCCAAGATGCGCTGTTCTACGATTAACGGCATTCATTACCTCCATGCCCAACCGATTTTCTCTTCTTCCTTCGCGGCTTCGTGGGTGATAACATCTCGAGCCGGTTCACGCGAAGGCGCGAAGGTATAAAATCTAGCCAGATCCCCGGTTTAATCTCTTCTCCTCTTTGCGGCTTCGCGTGAGATTAAGTTTTCTTCAGGCCTCGAGCTTCCCCTCCCGGAAGGCACTGAGGTAACCGGCGGCGTACTCATCCCGGCCGAGAAGGAGTTCACCGGCATAAAGCAAGGACATCAAGCGCTTGTCCAGGGGGTCGAGGATCACCGCATCCAGGCCGGCGGCCATGGTCTGGACCAGAAAAGCCTGGTTGATGAGCTTGCGCGCCGGCAGGCCGAAGCTGACGTTGGAAAGTCCGCAAACGGTATGAACCCGCGGGAATTCTTCCCTGACCCGCCGGATGGTTTCGTAGACGACCATCGCATACTGGTTACCGGTACTCACCGGCCGCACCAGAGGATCGATGAAAATGTCGTCCTCCTTTACTCCTTCCCTGACCAGGTTCTCGACCAGGCGCGCCGCCACTTTGAGACGTTCTTCGGCCGTCTCCGGCATACCCCGATCGTCCATGGTCAGGGCGATTACCCTGGTGTTATAGGTCAAAACCAAAGGGAGAACCTTCTCCCAGCGTTCCTTCTCCGCCGTGATGGAATTGATCATCGCCCGACCCTTATGTCGGGGCAGAGCGTTTTCAAGCGCCGCCGGATTAGGGCTATCGAGGCAAACGGGAACCTCCACCGCCCCCTGGACCGTCTCCACCAACCAGGCCAGAAGTTCTGGTTCTTCCGCCATGAACGTCCCGCAGTTGACGTCGATGAGGGTCGCGCCGGCCTCCACCTGGGCTTTGGCTTCGGCCCGGATAAAATCGGCATCGCGGGCGGCCACCGCCGGGGCCATGGCCTTACGGCTGGTATTGATCCGCTCGCCGATGATGAGCATCCGTACCTCAACCCCTTTCCTGGCCCCCGGTCGGGCCTTTTTAGCGTGCCACAATTCTCCGTAAGCCGCCCGATCTCCTTCCACCCGGATTTTTTTCGCGAGAAAAAGGAAAGAGATTCAGAACAGGCCCACGATACGGCCATCGGCGAAAAGATCGATCCATTCGGCCGCCGGGTGCTTGGGCAACCCGGGCATGGTAAGGATGTTTCCGGCCAAGGCCACCACGAATCCGGCACCGGCCGCCACCCTCACCTCCCGGACGCTGAGCCGCCAGCCGGTGGGCGCTCCTTTCTTCGTCGGGTCGTCGGAGAGGGACATCTGGGTCTTGGCGACGCAGACCGGAAGACGGTCGTAACCCAGTCGCGACAATAGTTCTAAACCTTCCTCGGCCGCCGGCGTATAATCCACCCCCTCGGCGCCATAGACCCGGGTGGCGATGAGATGGAGTTTTTCTTTCAGTCCGAGCGTGAGATCGTAGAGGGGACGGAAACGATGCGGCCGTTCCAGCGCGGCCAGGACGGCCTCGGCCAGGCCCAGTCCTCCCTCGCCGCCCTTGGCCACCACCTCGCTTATGGCCGCCGGGACCCCTTGTCGCTCGCAGTGAGCCAGGACCGCGGCCAGTTCCCGTTCGGTATCGGTGGGGAAACGGTTAACCGCCACCACCACATTCAACCCGTAGACCTCGCGCAGGTTGGCCAGGTGCTTATCGAGATTGGGAAGACCGCGTTCCAGGGCCGCCACGTCCTCCCGTCCCAGTTCCTCTTTGGCCAGCCCGCCGTGGGATTTCAAGGCCCGAACCGAGACGACGAGCACCGCCACCGCCGGCACGATCCCCGGCCCCCGGCTCACAATATCGAAGAACTTCTCGGCCCCGAGGTCCGAGGCAAACCCCCCCTCGGTCACCACGTAATCGGCGAGTTTTAAGGCCGTGCGGGTGGCGATCACGGAGTTGTTGCCGTGGGCGATATTGGCGAAAGGCCCGCCGTGAATAAAGGCCGGTTGTCCTTCAAGGGTCTGGACGAGGTTCGGGCGTAGGGCCTCTTTGAGCAAGAGGGCCATGGCCCCCACCGCCTTAAGGTCGCGGGCATAGACGGGCGCGCCGTCGTAAGTATAGGCGACGAGGATCCGCCCGAGGCGTTCCTTAAGATCGGCGAGGTCGGTGGCCAGGCAGAGAATGGCCATGATCTCCGAGGCGGCGGTGATGGTAAATCCGGTCTGGCGGACGAGGCCCTCCCCTTTGCCATCCGGGCTGATGACGATCCGCCGCAGGGCCCGGTCGCAGAGGTCCATTACCCGTGGCCAAAGGATTCGCCGGGGGTCGATCCCGAGTTCGTTGCCGTGGTAAAGGTGGTTGTCGATCATGGCCGCCAGAAGATTATGGGCCGCACCCACGGCATGGATGTCACCGGTGAAATGGAGGTTGATCTCGTCCATCGGCACGACCTGGGCATAGCCGCCGCCGGCGGCCCCGCCTTTGACGCCAAAAGTGGGCCCCAGGGACGGCTCCCGGAGACAGAGGAAGACCCGTTGGCCGAGTCGGGCCAGGGCCTGGGTCAGGCCCACGGCCGTGCAGGTCTTTCCCTCCCCGGCCGGCGTGGGCGTGATGGCCGTCACGTAGATCAATTTTCCATCCGGCCGGTCCTTGAGCCGCCCGTAAAGGTCCGGGGCGATCTTGGCCTTGTACCGCCCGTAGGGTTCGTAATCATCCTCGGAAAGTCCGGCGCGACGCGCGATCTCCGCGATGGGTCTTAATTTGGCCGCCCGCGCGATCTCGATATCCGGCAACAATGCCAACACCTCTTTGCGCAAAGACCCTATTTGCCCCCGGTCGCTTCTTATGCGGGTGCCTGGCGGGGCTTCTTCTAAAATAGCAAACACCTTACCCGGCTTCAATTTGCATTTCTTAGACAGAAAGGTGGGATCTTGCGCAACTTGTTACCTCTGCCGGCAGGAAAAAGACCGCGGTTGGCTAATCACCATCAAAAAGACTTTTTTACCCCGATTACGAAGGGTGTTTTGATTTTCCGCGTCAACACCCGAATACAATCCCCGGTCACGTTCACCTCCTCCAACGCGGAAGAGGTGACGGGAAGGGACGTTGAGCCGGCCAGGGATCCCCCCTTCGTAATCCGGGTTCAGCCACGGAGGGAAGCAATTGTATCCCCAGACCGTCGCGGCCTACACACGGGTGCTCAAAGAAGCGAAGGAGACCTTCCTCCGCAAGACCGGGAACTACGGCGCTTCCTGGCTGGTCTTCCGCCTTTCTTCTTTGACCGATCAGATTTTCATCAAAGCCCGCCGGATCCGCCGGCTCGAGGAGATGACCGATCGACCGGCCGTGCCCGAAGGTCCCCACGAGGAATACCAGGGCATCCTGAACTACGCCGTCATGGCCTTAATGAGGCTCTGGCAACCGACGGCCCTTCCCGCGCCCGCCTGGGATAACCCGGCTTCTTGCGCCGGCCTCCCTCCGGCGACGCTCTCCGCGCTTTACGACCAGGTGGCCGAACGTCTCCGCGCCCTCATGGAGCGAAAAAACCACGATTACGGAGAGGCCTGGCGGGGCATGCGCCTTTCCTCCATTACCGACCATATCCTCGTCCGGGTCTTTCGGCTGAAACATCTGGAAGACCACCCGGAACAAAGCGACGAAATCGACCGGGCCGAGATCTATGCCGACATCGCCAATTACGCCGTTTTTGCCCTCATCCGCTTGGCCGAAGAAGGCCCGACGACCACTTGTCAGCCGGGCGAAGATGTGCTATGATTATCTGCGCAAGGTTCCCCGATAGCTCAATGGTAGAGCGCCCGGCTGTTAACCGGGTGGTTGTAGGTTAGAGTCCTACTCGGGGAGCCATCTATTTAAGGGAAAAACGAGGACCCGTACATCCCGCCGGACGTACGGGTCCTCGTTTTTCCCGGTAAAACGGCCCCGGCCTTAAAGGCCCTCCGCGGCCGCCTCCCCCAAGGCCCGCCCGTTCTCCGCCGGCGTTCCCGGAGAGCCAC
>JAAYXC010000234.1 GCA_012516115.1 Bacillota bacterium
CTACAAGATTAAGACCCAACGGCTTTACCAGTGCGCTCAATGCCGTTTATCAGGCCTTAATTACCGTCGGCACGGTCATGGAAGCATAGCCATCTCCAAGCCTACTTCGACGAGCAGGCCTTTCGGTTCAACCAGCGTTTCCGTCCCGAGAAACTCTTCAGCCGTACCCTGGCCGCCCGCCTGGACGGGCCCCTAGATATATATTTCCACTATATGAAATATATTTTGGAATGTGATATTTATATTCTATGTTACTATCAAAAACTCCTTCTGGTTTTTGTAGGATCATCATTAACTAAGATTATCCAAATCATCCACGAAATCCAAGAAAGGAATGAAAAGTAGCTGCGCGAGTATGCCTTAGCTCAATGGAAGGTACAAGGAGAAGAACTGTAGCCGCCGGTGATAAAATGACCCAGTAGGGCCGGAATGAAATTGACCCACCCCCTAGGAGGTTGTCCACGCAGGTTATCAAGGATATCTTGAACGCCGCTGTTCCGCGGTTCGTTGAGGACGCTCAACTAGAACTTTGGCGGATTCGTGTTCGCCGATCCAGATGCCGAGGACGTCTCTTTTGCCATCCAGATCGACACCCAGGGCCATGTAGGCGGCCTTCTTGACAATCTGGCCGTCCTGCCGCCGGACGTTGAAGTGGATGGCGTCCATGAATACGACGGCGTAGATTTGATGCAAAGACCGATTCTGCCATTCCTTGACGAGCGGCATGATCTTGTTGGTGATGTTGGAGATCAGGGTCGGGGACGCGTACAGATGGTCCTGGATTTCCCTACCAAATGCCAATATCCCCTCCCCTTTCAAAAAGACATCTACCGGCCCGCCTTCCCAGCCTCCATCCCGGGCAGACTATCCTCGGGTGATCCGCGATGTCCCTCAAGACCTTCCCGGATCTCGCGACCGCCCGGGAGAGGTGGCCGGAGGTCGTAGAGGCGATCGTACCCGAGACCATCCGTAGCCAGCGGTGGTTCAAGGGCCGCGAGGCCGGAGAAATGAAGATCGCCGATTTCGACCACGCCTTCCTCCCCTGGCCCGCGCACGAGGAACTGGCCGCCCTGGAGATCATCGAGGTGACGACGGAGGGGGGTAAAGAGGCCTATTTCCTTCCCCTCCTCCTTATGCCGGAACTACCCGGGATACCGGTCCTGGCCCGCCTGGAAGTGGGCGGCCGGGAATACGTTCTGGCCGAAGCCGCCCTCTCGCGGCGGTTCAACGCGGCCTTATTCACTGCCCTGGAACGCGGGGAAACCCTGGCGGGCAGAAACGGGGGATGCTTCGCCTTTCACCCTCTCGCCCACCACGCCGTGCGGACGGTCAAGATCCTGGCCGCCGAGAGCACCAACACCGTGCTCCACCTGGGCCGGGATACGGTCTGCAAACTGATCCGCGCCGTGCGACCCGGACCTTCCCGGGCCGTAACCCTGGGAAAGGTGCTGGGAGGGTTACCGATCTTCCCCGCCCTCCACGGGCATCTCTCTTACGAACGGGAGGAAGACCGGTTCGACCTGGCGCTCTGGCAGGACTTTCTGCCCAACCGGGGCAACCTCTGGGATTATTTTGTAAAAGGCCTCTCCTCCCTTCTCGAGGCCGCCGTCTCGCCGGGGCAAACGGTCGATCCCGGCGAACTCCTCGCCCTCTGGCTGGCCGACCGACGCTCCGAGTTGGGTCGGCTGGCGCACCTCACCGCCGTGCTCCACGCGGCCCTGGCCGGCCTGGAGAACCCCGCAGCGGCGCGAAAAGTCGATCCCCGGCCCATCGCCGAAAGGACCCTTGCCTATCTTACCCGCATCGCCGCGGCCGGTTTCCCGGCCCAACCGCCGGATCTCTGGCACCGCGCCTCAGAGCTCGCCCACCACCTCGCGGAACGGCTCGCCGGCCCCACCGCCACGGGCCGGGCCATAGAGACCCACGGCGATCTCCACCTCGGTCAGATCCTCATGACCGACGATGGTTATGTAGTCCTGGACCTGGAAGGTGAACCATTGGCGGAGGGGAAAACGGAGGTCTTTTATACCACACCCCTGCGCGATCTGGCCGGGCTGCTCCGCTCCTTCTCTTACGCCGGTATGGCGGCGCTTCTGGCCCTGCGCACCGCCGGGCCGCTGACGCCGACGGCCGACGCCACGGCCCGTTTCCTGGCCGAACGATTCGCCACCCGCGCCGGGGAGATCTTGACCCAGAAATACCTGGTGGAGATAGCGCGCCTCGCGCCGGAACTCATCCCCGCCGAAACCACCGTCATAATGGATCTCCTCGATCTCTGCCGGCTCGAACGCGCCGCTTACGAACTCCTCTACGAGCTAACCCACCGGCCGGCCTGGGCCGAGATCCCCGCCGCCGGCATCCGCGCCATCCTGGCCGCCCGGACCAACGCCGGGAGTCCGATCTGAGATGCCGATTCCCAGCGTCACCATCTTCACCCGGGAATACCCCCCCGATATCTACGGTGGGGCCGGGATCCATGTGCGCGAACTGGCCGCGGCCCTTCACCGTTTCACCACGGTGGAGGTCCGCTGTTTCGGTCCCCACGGGCCGGAAGGACCGGTGGCCGCCTGCGCCTTTTCTCCGGCCGGAAAAGCATGGCCCGAAGAGGCCGATCCCCGGGCCTTAAAGGTCCTCGATCCTCTTTTCGTCGATCTCCGGATGGCCTCCGTCCCGGTCCGGACGGACGTCGTCCATTGCCATACCTGGTATACCACCTTTGCCGGGTTCCTGGCGGGGACCCTCTACCGGAAACCCCTCGTCGTCACGCTCCACAGCCTCGAACCCCTCCGGCCGTGGAAAGAGGAGCAACTCGGCCCGGGCGGCTACCGGTTGAGCACCTGGATGGAAAAAATAGGTATTCTATCCGCCGACCTCGTCATCGCCGTCTCCGGGGCCATGCGGGAGGACCTCCTCCAGGTCTACCCCGTCCCGGCCGAAAAGGTCCGGGTCGTCCATAACGGCATCGACCCGGAACGTTTCCGGGCTACCGACGAAAAAGACGCCCTGCGCCGGCGGGGGATAGAGGAACCCTACCTCCTCTTCGTGGGACGGATCTCGCGCCAGAAGGGGATCGACGTGCTCCTGGCCGCCGCTCCCCTCCTGCCGCCGGAAGTGACGGTCGTCATCTGCGCCGGGGCGGCCGATACGGAAGAACTGGCCGCCGCGATGCGGACCCGGGCCGGGAAGCTCCCCAACGTCCGCTGGTTGGAGGAGACCGTGCCCCATGGGGAACTCGTCCAGTTATACAGCCACGCGGCGGTCTTCGTCTGCCCGTCGCGTTATGAACCTTTCGGCCTTATTAACCTCGAGGCCATGGCCTGCGGCCGGCCGGTGGTGGCAAGCAACATCGGCGGCATCCCCGAGGTGGTGGCAGACGGCATTACCGGGCTCCTCGTCCCCCCCGAGGACCCGGGAGCGTTGGCCGCGGCCGTTAGAAGAATTCTCGCCGACCCGGGGAAGGCGGCGGGAATGGGCGCGGCCGGAAGAAGGCGGGTGGAGGAGGAGTTTACCTGGGAGAAGGTAGCCCGAAAGACGCTTGAGGTTTACGCGGAAGCGGTGGAGATCCACCGGCGGGTGAACGGCGATTAACTTATAACGCCGAAGGATTACCCTTTCACCCGGATTTTGAAGATGAACTCACCCCCATGGCCCCCTCTCTTTGCCAAAGAGAGGGGACAGCCCGTATGGCGGGGGTGAGTAAAGAAAGATAATCAAACTTCATTCCCTCGGTCGGGCCGTTTTGGCCACCGCCTCGATGGCGTCCAGTTTCTCCTTTATTTCCGGATCGATCGCCTCCGGAGGAATATATTCGGCAAGGATATGATAATCACTCTTGGCGATTAGATTGGGCAACTCCAGGCGACGATAGAACAGATCAAAAAGACGGGCAAGAAATTCGTCGCTCGCCTTTACGTCATCCCACCAGGGATCGCGGGGATCCTGTAAGGCCAGACGCGGGACCAAGTCCTCCAGACATTCTTGCATCACCCTTCCGCGTTTTTCTGCCTCCGGTTTAAGAAAAATACCTCCCAAAGCGGTCTCGGCCGCCGACGCCTCGGCATAGGCAAGAAGGACTTGAGGTCGACAAAGGTAGTTTTCTATCTCCCTCTTTTTCCACATAAGGATACGCAATCCCGTTTTTTCTTCATAGCTTTTTTCTTGTCGGTCGAAAATCCCTATTCCGATCAGATCCGGTTTGGCTTCCCGGAGCCCATAAAAATGCGTCCATGCCCTGGCGATATCGTTACCGACATAACAAACAAACGGCCGTTCCAAAAAGTCGACGACAGAATGACCACTACGGCGGGCAAAAGCCTGAAGGATGGCCAGATCGGTGGAACCCTCGAGATAAAGGACCCATCCGGTCTGTTCGGCCTGGTAATAATCTTCAAACCCGATCTCCGCCAGCGCCTTCCGCAGCTGGCTACCCCGATCGGTTAAACGATGCGGCTTACCCACAAAGGCGATGACAAGGTCCCGCCCGGCCGCCTCGTTCAGGATGACCTCGGAATGACTGGCGGCGATGATCTGGCTTCCAAGGTTCCGCGCCACCCTTGTAAGCAGTTGATAGATCTGTCGCTGGCGGATTATTTCCAGATGTGCATCGGGTTCGTCGAGAAGGAGAACCACGCCGGGATGGGTATACAGATAAGCCAAAAGAAGGAGAATCTGCTGAAGTCCCCGGCCGGCGGCGGAGATATCAAGTTGTACCCCCCGTTCGCGATAACTCATGGTGATCTCGCCGCGTTCACGAATATAAATGGGGTCATTAAGCTTCACGCGAAAAAGTTCATAAATGCACCGGCATATTTCTTCCCATTCCTCTTTTCTTTCTTCGGCAAGGCGAAGACAAAGATTTCGAAGTACTTGGGCCGTTTGACCCTCACCGATAAGAACATCCACCCGACCCGGGTCCACTTTCGGCTCTACCGAGGCCAAGCCGGCCATGGGCGGTAGGAAGGCCATCCGGATTTCTTTGATTACCGATTGTTCCGGGAACATGAACTCGCCGTTTTCATGGTGAATCGGCCGGCAGTAAAAAGACTCCTCGTTGGCATAATAGAACTCTAGACCACATTGCCAAGACCGGTTGTCGGTGATCCCTTCGACGATAATTTGAATAAAAATGGACTGGGTTTCGGTCCGCCCGTTCACCCGGTCTACATCGCATACGCGTAGATCATGCCAGAGAAGTTTGGCATCAGGAACGGGAACGCTTATCAGATCGCGACGGTTAATGGTCACCCCGGGCCGGTGTTTCGGAACGGTCTTGCCCCCCCGTTTTTCCAGCCACCGATGAAGCCCTAAATCCCAGAGGGCCAACGCCTGAAGGGCCGTGGTCTTACCCGAATTATTGGGGCCGATAAAGCCCACCGGATTTCCGAGTTCGATATCGACTTCATCGAAACGCTTAAAGTTGCGGACGATGAGCCGGGTCAACATGGTGTCGCCCTCCGTTTCCGAGCTTTGCTTGGTTTACAGTTTAACCGGAAAAATTATCTGTTTTTATTCTTCGCTAAAAGACCATTCCATCCTCTTACTAAACACCCCCCGTTTTCAATAAAAAAAGCCCTTCTCCCCCGCTCCGCGGGAAAGAAAGGCTGCTCGATCGAAGAGCCCCTAAGATTTAAACCCTTACCACTTTAAGCTGCCTTATCATCTCCGGCAAGATCTCCAGGACGTCCCCGACCAGCCCGTAGGTGGCGACTTTGAAGATGGGCGCCTCGGGGTTCTTGTTGATGGCCACGATGATGTCGGAAGACTGCATTCCGGCCAGATGCTGCACCGCGCCGTGGATGCCGCAGGCGATATAGAGCTTCGGCCGGACGGTTTTGCCGGTCTGGCCCACCTGGTGGGGGTAGGAGATCCAACCGGCATCCACCACGGCCCGCGAGGCGCCGACCGCGCCGCCTAAAAGCTCGGCCAGTTCCTCCACCATCCGGAGGTTCTTCGGGTCGCCGAGGCCGCGTCCCGCCGCCACGATCACATTGGCCTCGGTAAGGTTGACCTTCTCCCCTTCGGCCGGGAGAAACTCCAAGATCTTCGCCCGCAGGTCGAGCGCCTGGCCCGCCATCTCGACACGGCGTAATTCGCCCCGCCGGCCCGGATCCCGCGGGGGTACGGCGAAAACCCTCGGCCGGACCGTGGCCATCTGGGGCCGGTGGTTGGGGCAAAGGATGGTGGCCATGACGTTCCCGCCGAAGGCCGGTCGGGTCTGATGCAGATCGCCGGTGGCAGGGTCGACCTCCAGACCGGTACAGTCGGCGGTGAGGCCGGTCCCCAGCCTGGCCGCGACCCGCGGGGCCAGCGAACGACCGATAGCCGTCGCCCCGAGGAGGATGATGTTCGGCCTCTCCGCGCGGATCATCTCCGTTAAGACCGCCGCATACGGCCCCTCGAGAAATTCCCTTAAAAACGGTGCCTCGGCCAGGTAGACCAGGTCGGCACCGTGGGCGAAAAGCTCCTCGGCCAGAGATTCCACCTCGTGGCCGAGCAAAACGGCGGCCAGCGGTTGTCCGAGCTTCTCCGCCAGCTCCCGGCCCTTGCCCAAAAGCTCCAGGGCCACCCCGGCAAGGGTACCCCGGCGCTGCTCGGCGAAGACCCAGACTCCGCGATAGGCGTTCTTATCCATCGCCGGCCCGGTCTCGCGGACCAGCTCGATGGCGCCGAACTTACAGACCGGCACGCAGGCCCCACAGAGGTTACAGGCCTCGCCGATGACCGCCTTCCGGTCGCGCACGCTGATGGCGCCGAAAGGGCAGGCCGGCACGCAAAGCTTGCATCCGACGCATTTCTCCGTTAAAACTGTAATGCTCATGACGGCTTCTCCTCCGGTCTCTCAGGCCACGCCCAGGCCACGTAGTTTCTCGAGCAAAGCCGCGGCCTGCTCCGCCGGGCTCCCCTCGATCATTTCCGCCGTGGTCTCATGCTGGGGATAGAAGATCTTCCGTACCTGGGTGGGTGAACCGGTAAGGCCGATCCGTCCGGGGTCCACCTCCAGGTCGGCCGCGGTCCAGACCGGGATCTCGGCCTTCTTCGCCCGGAGCTGGCCTTTGATCCCGGGCAGACGCGGGACGTTGATCTCTTTGACCACCGTGAAAAGGGCCGGGAGGGAGACGGCGAGCCGCTCGTAACCGTCGTCGGTCATCCGCTCGACCACGATCTCCGAGGGCCCGATCTCGTTGATCTTCCGGATATAGGTCACATGCGGCCAGCCGAGGTTCTCGGCGATCTCCGGGCCCACCTGGGCCGTGTCCCCATCGACGGCCTGCTTGCCGCAGAGGACGAGGGAGACCTCGCCGATCTTCTCGATGGCCTTGGCCAAAGTATAGGCCGTGGCCAGGGTATCGGCGCCGGCGAAAGCGCGGTCCGAAAGGAGGACCGCCTCGTCGACCCCCATGGCGATGGCCTCGCGGAGGGCGTCGGCGGCCTGGGGCGGGCCCATGGAGAGGGCGACGACCGTGCCGCTACCGAGACGCTCCTTGATCCGCAGCGCCTCTTCGATGGCGTAAAGGTCGAAGGGGTTGACCTCGTTCGGGATCCCCTCGCGGATGAGGGTGTTCGTCGCGGGATTGATCTTGACCTCGGTCGTGGCCGGGACCTGTTTGATGCAGACCGCGATCTTCATCCTTCACTTCCTCCCAGCGTATTCCTTGATCAGCTCGAGGGCGATGACGTTCCGCTGGATCTGGTTCGTCCCTTCGTAGATCTGGGTGATCTTCGCGTCGCGCATCATCTTCTCCACCGGATAATCGCGCATGTAACCGTAACCGCCGAGGATCTGGACGGCGTCGATGGTGACCTTCATCGCCATATCCGAGGCGAAGAGCTTGGCCATGGCCGCCTCTTTGCTGAACTCCTTGACCCCGGCATCGATCATGCGCGCGGTGGCGTAGACCAGGGCCCGTGCCGCCTCGAGCTGGGTCGCCATATCCGCCAACATGTGCTGGATGGCCTGGAAGGACGAGATCGGCACGCCGAACTGGTGGCGTTCCCGGGCGTACTTCACCGCCACATCGAGCGCTCCCTGGGCGATACCGATGGCCTGGGCCCCGATGCCGGGTCGCGTCCGGTCGAGGGTCTTCATGGCCACGATGAAACCCATGCCCTCGCGGCCGAGGACGTTTTCCTTGGGGATCCGGCAATCGGTAAAGATGAGCTCCCTCGTGGCCGAGGCCCGGATCCCCATCTTCTTCTCTTTCTTACCGAAGCTGAAGCCGGGGGTACCCTTCTCGACGATGAAGGCCGTGGCCCCACGGGGGCCCTTGCTCCGGTCGGTCATGGCGATGACCGGGTAGATCTCCGCCTCGCCACCGTTGGTGATCCATTGTTTGGTCCCGTTTAGGATGTAATAATCGCCATCCCGGACGGCCGTGGTTTCGATGGCGCCCGCATCGCTCCCGGCGTTGGCCTCGGTAAGGGCGAAAGCCGCGAGTCTTTTCCCGGCCGCGATATCCGGTAGATAACGTTTCTTTTGCTCCTCGGTCCCGAACATCAGGATGGGAAACGCCCCGAGCCCGGTAGCGGCATAACTCACCGCCACGCCACTGCAGGCACGGCTCAACTCCTCTACGACCAGGACCTGTTCGAAGACCCCTCCGCCGAGACCGCCGTATTCCTGGGGAATATAGACCCCACAGAGATCGGCCTCGGCCAGGACCTTCATGATCTCCCAAGGGAACTCTTCCTTCTCGTCGAGCTCGGCGGCCACGGGCTTGATCCGTTCGTCCGCGATGCGGGCCGCCAGTTCTTTGATCATCTTCTGTTCTTCCGTCAGGAAGTACTCCACCGTCCCACCGTCCTCTCGTCCGTCGCCGGAGAAAAAAGGCCGTAAAAAAGACTATTCAGCGAAAAAACGGCCGTAACCGGCGCAAAATCAGGAATAGTCTAGCATAGGCTCAAACTCCTTGTCAAGCCGACTACTCCCTTACCCGATGACACGATTCCCTGATGATGAGGGTGGTCGGGAGAACGACCTTACGGGGATTCCGGTCCCCGGCCAGGACTTCCAGAAGTCTCTTCACGGCCAGAGCACCTTTATCGTAACCGGACTGGCGGATGGTGGTAAGCGGCGGCACGGTGTAACGGGCGATGAAGAGGTCATCGAAACCCAGGACGGAGATATCCTCGCCGGGTTGCCGACCCATGCTCCGCAAAGCTTCCATGACCCCGACGGCCACCAGATCGTTGAAGGCGAAAAAGGCCGTCGTCTCCGGTCGCCGGGCGAGAATCTCCTTCGCCCGGCGTTCCCCCGTAGCCGGTAAGGGGAGGTCGTCCAGCACCACGAGGGCTTCATCGAAGGGAATCCCGTGCCGACCCAGTGCCTGCCGGTATCCTTCGTAGCGATCGCGGCCGGAAGCAACGGTAATCGGGCCTCCGATGAACGCGATCCGGCGATGGCCCAGCGAGATGAGGTATTCCGTGGCTTCCCGCGCGGCCGCCAGATCGTCCACCTCGATCTGGTTTAACTCCGCCCCATCTTTGAAACGACCGATGAGCACAAAGGGATGGCCCTCCTCGATAAGCCGCAGAATACCCATATCGTCCTCACGGGTACTCGCCAGGATCAGGCCGTCCACCCGTTGCTCTTCGTAAAGATAATCGTAGAAGTCCTTCTCCGCCGTAACGAGGAGAAGGTTCATCTTCGCCTCCATGGCCGCATCCGCGGCCCCCCGCATGATATCGAGGTAGAAGGGGTTGCTGAACACATACTCGTTCGGCCGCGGGATGAGAAGACCGACGGCCCCCGCCCGACCATGGAAGAAGCTGCGCGCCTTGGCGCTGGGCTTAAACCCGGTCTCTTCGATCAATCGACGGATGCGGGCCCTCGTCTCGGCCGAGACCCCCGGGTTGTTGTTGAGCACCCTGGAGATGGTCGATGAAGCCACCCCGGCCATGGTGGCCAGATCTTTAATCGTCAGTCGTTTCTTGGCCATCCTTTTATCCTCTTCACGCAACCGATTGCAATCTCCATATCCTTATTATGCCGAAAGATAGGCCCTAGATCAAGGGGCTATTTCGTTTACCGCGACCAAAACGAACGTCCCGGAGCACATTCCCCGTGGGTACCCGGTGGAATTCACGCCTTGCCGAACCGCCCGATGGCCGTCTTCAATTCTTCCAGGCTCACGGTGGCCGTCCCCATTTTACGCACCGCCACGCCGGCCGCATAGTTGGCCAGTCGGGCGGCGGAGAGAAGATCGATCCCGGCCGCCAGACCGAGGGTCACGGCGGCCACCACCGTATCACCGGCCCCGCTTACATCGAAGACCTCAAGGCGGTTGGCGGCCGGGATATGGGTCACCCGGCCGGAAGGTTCGAAGAGACTCATCCCGTCCGGACCGCGGGTAATAAGAAGGCCCTGGGGCCGGAGCCTTTCCATCAGTACACGGCCGGCCCGCACGATGGCCTCTTCATCGGGGAGTTTTTCTCCCACCGCTTCTTCGGCCTCGGCCACGTTGGGAGTAAGGAGGGTGACGCCGGCAAAGGCCAACAACCGGTACCGGGAGTCCACGACCACCGGCAGGCCGAGCGGCGCCGCCAGCTCCATGGCCCGTTGAAAGAGTTCCCAGGGGAGGATACCCAGGCCGTAATCGGAGAGGACCACCGCCTCCACCGTGGGCAGGAGGGATTCCAGGGCCCGGTGGAGAAAGGCCAGGGTCTCTGCGGAAGGAGGATAAGGACGGACGCGGTCGACCCGGAGCATCTGTTGTTTGACCGTATGTTCGCCGGTAGCCAGGATCCGCGTCTTGGTGCAACTGGGCCGTCCTTTCTCGGCCACCAGGCCGGCGACCTCGATCCCCCGGCTTTCGGCCAGGGCCCGGGTGGCAAGGCCGGGTTCATCGTCGCCGACGAGACCCACCAGGACCGCCTGTCCTCCCAGGCTTTGTAAATTGGCCGCGGCATTACCCGCGCCGCCGAGGATAATGGTTTCGCCCAGATGTTCCAGAACGAAGACCGGGGCCTCCCGGGAAATGCGGCTTATTTTACCTTCCAGATAAACATCGGTGATCACATCGCCCAGGACCAAGATGCGACGCCCTTTGAACCTTTCCGCCAGGGCCGCCAGCGCCTCGTCGCATGCCATTCTTTTCCCTCCTTGTGTTTGGGATAGTCCTCAACCGGCTTCGGCGGCCAGCCGGGTGAGGATCCAGTCCACCGCCTCGGTGAGATCGGCGGCCACCAGGTCCGGGACCAGCTCCCCCCAGAGAGAGCGATCGGCCCAGAGACTACGGCCGTAACCCGTCAAAACCAGGATGCTTCGGCACCCGGCCCGTCGCGCCACCTCCACATCGGAGACTTTGTCCCCCACCATGAAGGAGCGGACGAGATCGAGGTTATGCTCCGCCGCCGCCCGCAGCAACATCCCCGGCCGCGGTTTCCGGCACTCGCAGTCCACCGCGTAGGCCGGAACGATCCCCTCCGGCAGGTGGGGACAGTAATACACGGCGTCAAGATAAGCCCCTTCCTCTGCCAGTTGCCGGTGCATCTCGTCGAGCACCGCCAAAACGGTCTCCTCACCGTAGAAACCCCGCGCCGGGCCGCTCTGGTTGGTGACCAGGCTGACCGGGATCTTCCGCTTGGTCAAGCGCGTGATGGCCGCCGCCGCGCCCGGCAGGAGCCGGTACTGCGCCGGGTCGTGGATATACCCGATCTCTTCGCTGATGGTTCCGTCCCGGTCTAGAAAGACGGCCGGTCTTCCTGGGGTCTGGTCCGCCAGCGATCGTAGATCCAAAGCCATTCCTCCGGATGTTCCTTGATTTCCGCTTCCAGGATCGAATTGAGCCGGGCAAGATTGACCCGGAGATCTTCTTCTTCCTTACCCGTGTGCGCCAGGGGGACGGGAGGACCGAGACGGATCTCGTGATACCCAGGCCGCCGCCGCCGGAAGAAACAGGGCACGATGGGCGCGCCGCTCAAGGAGGCCGCCACCACAATGCCGCGGGGGGTCAAGGCCGGCCGGCCGAAGAAAGGGACGAAGATCCCCTTTTTTTCCGCCTCCTGATCCGGCATAATGGAAACGCACCCGCCCTCCCGCAAAGCCCGGAGGACTTCGCGAAGGGAGAAGCCCCGACTGATGGGCCGCAACCCCATGGCCCTTCGTTCGCGGTCGATGAAGGCGTAGACCCGTTCGTTGGCCTGGGCCTGGACGATGGGATAGACCAGGTACCCGGCGAGGCTGAGGGCTTGTCCGCAGAGTGCCCAGTTCCCCAGGTGGGCGGTGAAGAGCACCACCCCGCGGCCGGCGGCCAGGGCGGCCCGGAGATGTTCTTCTCCCACCAGACGAACCCTCTTCTTGATGAGATCGGGCCTTCCCCCCAGGCGGAGGAGTTCGGCCCCGGAGAGGCCCAGGGAGATAAAGCAACGTCTGGCCAGTCGCCGGGCCGCGTCCTCGTCCAGTCCCAGGGCGGCCCGGAGGTTGGTCACCGCCCCCCGCCGCGCCTGGGCGACGACCAGATAGCCAAAGAGCCCCAGTCCCCGGCCCAGCGCATAGCCCCCCCTTTCCGGCAAGACCCGCGTCAGGGTCCGGAAGAGGATGAAGATGAAAAAGGTCAGTTTATGGATGAGCCGGGACCGCCACCTCTTCATGCCGTCCCTCGCCCTTCATGATGGGGTCGCGTGCGCCATCGTTTATGCATCCACAACCATTCTTCCGGTCGTTCCTTGATGACCTCCTCGAGAAAGGCGTTCATCCGGGCCAGATTGACCCGCACGTCCTCGTCACGATTGGCGGTCCATTTCAAGGCCAGAGGAGGATAAAACCGCAGCACGTGATATCCCGGTCGTTGCCGGTGAATGAACATCGGCACCACCGGCGCGCCGCTCAACCTGGCCACCACCACGATTCCCCGCGGGGTCGAAGCCGGTCGGCCGAAGAAGGGGACGAAGATCCCGCTCCCACCGGCGTCCTGGTCCGGCATGATGGAGACACATCCTCCTTCCCGGAGCGCCTTTAGCATCTCCCGCAGGGAGAAGCCCCGGGTGATGGGCCGCAGACCGGCCTCACGCCGCAACCGGTCGATGACGGCGTAAAAGCGGTCGTTGGCCTGTTCCTGTACGATGGGGTGGACCCGGTAGCCGGCTACGCCCAGGGCCTGGCCGCAGATCTCCCAATTGCCCACATGGCCGGTAAAGAGCACCACCCCACGACCGGCGGCCAGGGCCTCGCGGAGATTCTCCTCCCCGACGAACGTTACCCTCGCCCGAACCAGGTCCGGCCGTCCGGCCAAACGGAGGAATTCCGCCCCCAACAACCCGAGGGAGGCGAAAGACTCCCTGGCCAGACGGGCGGCGGCTTCCTCCTCCAGGCCCAGGGCCAGACGGATGTTCTCCTCCGCCACCCGGCGCCGACCGGGGAGGACCATATACGCCAGGAAGCCCAAACCCCGCCCCACCGCATAGGCGAACCTCTCCGGCAACAGCCGGACCAGGGCGCCAAAGACGAGAAAACCAAGGTAAAGAAGGTCGTTCTTCAGCCTCTCGGCGAATCGCTGTCGCCGCAACCCTTCTACCTCCGGTCCATCAGAGCGCGGTCAGCGCCCGGAGGATGTCGTGCATGTGAATCATCCCGACGGGTCGGCCGTCCACCACCACCGGAAGAACGGTGACCCCTTTGGCCGTCCGTTCCATCAAGCGCATGGCCTCGGCGGCCAGGGCTTCGGGTCCGATGGTCCGCGGATTACGGGTCATGGCTTCGGTGACCGGCCGGTCCAGGGCATCGTCGTAACGGGCCAAAAACCGGCGGAGGTCTCCATCGGTGAGCAGTCCCACCAGGCGGCCCTCGGCATCGACGCTGTTCGTGGCCCCCAGGCCCTTGGCGGTGATCTCGGCCACCGCCACGGCCAGGGCATCCCCCAGCGCCAGCATGGCCGCGCTTGAGGCCGTGGGGGCCAGACCCAGGGGATCGGCTTCCCGCTCCACCGCCACCAGAAGGACGTAATCGCTCCGCCGGGCGAGCTCCGAGTCGGCCTTGCCCACCATGGCCACCAGGGGACACCCGAGGATCTTCAGGGTGGGGATCAGGGCCAGGACCTCGTGGCTCTCTCCGCTATAGGAGAGGGCCAGAACCAGATCGCCGGCGCTGACCATCCCCAGGTCACCGTGGACGCCCTCGCCCGGGTGCAGGAAGAAGGCCGGGGTCCCCAGGCTGGCAAACGTGGCCGCGATCTTCCGGGCTACGTGGCCGGATTTACCGATCCCGGTCACCACCACCTTCCCCGGGCAAGCAAGGATCGCCGCGGCTACCCGGACGAAATCCTCGCCGAGCCGCTCCCGGAGGCCCAGTATGGCCGCGGCCTCGATGGAAAGCACTTCCCGGCCCCGGGCCAAGATGGCTTCGTATTCTTCGCCGCTCATGGTTCCGTCTCCTCCAGGGAGGCCAGCGCCCGGTCGATGGCCACCGCCGCCTCCACCACTCCTTCGAGGTCGGCCAAGGGCAGCATGTTGGGCCCGTCCGAAGGCGAACGCGCCGGGTCGGGATGGGTCTCGAGGAAGATCCCGTCCACCC